>JAYVEA010000089.1:0-5303 GCA_043749085.1 Chitinophagales bacterium | reverse complement strand
AAAGCGGCGGCTCCAAAAACGCCGGCGCTATCCCCCAGTATAGGTTTCAGGATCGGCACATCTACACGATTATTAAAAATATATTTTTTTAATGAGGCCACTCCATCGGTATATAACTGATCAATATTTCCTACACCACCACCAATAACAATAACATCGGGATCAAGAATATTTACTATCACCGAAACGGCTTTACCAAAAAAGTCGCACAGGCGTTCAATAGTTTTGATTGCTGCGGCATCACCATTTTTAAATCGTTGGTTAATTTCTTTTAATGAAATTGTTTCACCCGTAAGTGTTGTATAATATCGCTGGGTTGAGGGGCCGGAGATCACGCTTTCTACACATCCCGTTTTACCGCAATAACATTCGCCTCCGCTTTCATCTAAAAAATTATGTCCCCATTCGCCGGCAATGCCATGCTTGCCGTCCCATACTTTATTATTAAAAACAATTCCGCCGCCAACACCTGTTCCCATAATAATTCCAAAACACACTCTGGCATCAGAACATTTTTCTTTTACAATACCCCACTGAGTTTCAGCCAATGCAAAGCAGTTGGCATCATTAGCAAGATGAATATTTATTTTAAGCGTTTTTTCAAGATCTTTTAAAAGCGGCATTCCATTTAATGAGGTTGAGTTACAGTTTTTCATCGTTTGTAATATGGGATCCAAAACGCCTGGTGTTCCAAATCCGATATGTTCTGGTTGAAGTCCTGATTCCAGCTGCATTTGATCGACCAGCTTTTTAATCTGGTTAAGAATATGCTCATAGCCATTTGTAGCTTCTGTATCAATTCGCTTTCTTAGTATTGGTTGTGCATTACCATTTGGATCCAGGATCACACCTTCTATTTTTGTTCCACCAAGGTCAATGCCCCATAAAGGTTTATTCATCAGCAATCAATTTTTATAAGTAAAAAAAATATTCAACTATGGAAAGTAACGAATATATTTATCTAAATTCTGTTTATGTTATCATACCCGGTTCGCATTGCTTTAATAGCTTCCTTAGGGGGCTTTTTATTTGGATTTGAAACAGCGGTAATATCCGGCGCTGAAAAAACGATCCAACATATTTGGACGCTTACACCTTTTTTACAAGGGCTCACAGTAGCATCCAGTCTTATTGGAACTGTTATCGGTTCTATCATCGCAGGAATTCCTGCACAGCGTTACGGAAGAAAAAAAGTTTTACTAGTAGTTGCTGTCATGTATTTATTTTCTGCCATTGGATGTGCATCCAGTAATATCTGGATATTATTTATTCTCTTTAGATTTATTGGTGGTATTGCTGTTGGTGCATCATCTGTTGTAGGGCCAATGTATATTGCCGAAGTTTCTCCGGCGCAATTACGGGGAAGACTGGTTGGTTCTTTCCAGTTGAATATCGTCCTCGGAATATTCCTCGCTTATCTTTCCAACTATTTTCTTTTAATAAGTATCGGGGAAGATTCATGGCGCTGGATGCTTGGTATAATGGCAATACCTGCTGCTATCTTTTGGTTTCTTGTTAGAAAAATTCCTGAAAGCCCACGCTGGCTTGTGCTTAACAACAGGGATACAGAAGCCAGAGAAATATTAACACGTATCGGAGAAGATAATGTTGATGAAAGAATAAGTGAGATACATGCACTCGCTCATGAAGGCACACATGAAAAATTATTTACAAAAAAATTCCGGAAACCTATAGTTTTTGCAATGCTGCTTGCCATGTTTAACCAGCTTGCAGGAATAAATGCAATAATATATTACGCACCACGGATATTTGAATCAGCAGGCATAGCAAAAGATTCTGCTTTCTTACAGGCGGTTTCCATTGGTGCTACTAATCTTATTTTTACATTGATAGCAATGCGGCTGATTGATAAATTCGGAAGAAAAACTTTACTAATTATTGGATCTGTGGGCATGATCGTTTTTCTTGCACTGGCTGCCTTTTCGTTTGGCTCAGCCAATGGCGGCGGTTATTCTTTGATGATCTATCTGATAGGCTTTATTGCATTTTTTGCATTTTCACAGGGGGCTGTTATCTGGGTTTTTATCTCTGAGATATTTCCTAATTCAGTTCGCTCGAAAGGCCAATCCTTCGGAAGTTTTACGCATTGGTTTATGGCTGCTGTTATTTCCTGGACGTTCCCAATCATTGCAGAAATGAACAATGGAAGTAAAATAGCATTCCTGTTTTTTTCAGGTATGATGGTGTTGCATTTATTGTTTGTGCTGAAATGGCTGCCGGAAACAAAAGGAAAATCTTTGGAATCGATCCAGCACCAGTTAGGTATAGAATAAATTGCAGAAAAAAATCAGAGCCTTTTGATCTTGATGTTTTTGAACCAAACATCATTCCCGTGATCCTGCAGATCTATTCTTCCTTTTTTATAAGTGCCAAAATCCGGCCATGCTTTAAATTTACTTCCGGCAATCATGCTGCGCCAATTATCATCCCACATGGTAGTGCTTACGATATGTTCGTTATTTAAATAAAAATCCAGTTTGCTGTTGTTGGAAATTATTTCTACATGATTCCATTCTCCTACTGGCTTTACTGGTTCCTTTAAAGAAGGAATAAGATCGTAAAGATCGCCGGCTCTGTGTTTATGTATCTTTCCATCAGGATGCCCGTCATTATCCAGTACCTGCATTTCAGGTCCTGTAAAATAGGGTTCTTTATATTTTGCTGCATCTTCTTTTACATAAATCATTACACCACTGTTTCCATTCTTAGAAATTTTCCAGTCAAGCATCAGATCAAAATTGTCAAACTCTTCATTCGTTACAATATCACCTCCTTCATTCGGAAAACTTTTTTTACCTGCAGCATCTAAGTGCAGTGCCCCATCTTCCACTTTCCATACCTTACCTGCAGTTTGTTTACCATAGGTATGCCATCCCTTGGTAGTTTGTCCATCGAATAATAATTGCCAGCCATTATTTTTTTCTTTTGCTGACAAGGTATTCGGTGATGTGTTCATTGATGTAACTTTTGTTGATTTACAGCCATAAAAAATAATGACTGCAAATAATAATGTTGATATTTTAGACATATTTATGGTTTTATTGACATGATATAATGCACCATTGATTCTGCATCTTCTCTTGATATTCCCGGATGTGGAGTCATTGGCACTGTTCCCCATCTTCCAAATCCTCCTTTATTAATTTGCAGTACCATTGAATCCATATTTTCAGGAGTAATAGTTTTGTATTTGGCCGCTATGGCAGCATACGCAGGGCCTATAGAAGTCTCAGTTAATTTATGACAACCGAAGCAATCACTTTTAGAAATTAATCCCAAACCTTTAGTGGCTTCAGGATCTTTTGTTTCGGTAGCTGTTGTTTTGGTGCTATCAACAGCATTTGTTGTTGTATTGTTTTTATCAGAGTTACCACCGCAACTGTTTAGCATAAATGCAAAAGAAAGAATTATTAATACTTTTTTCATAATGTAAGTTTGATCGATAATTAAATATATAATTTATTTCAATCCTAATAAAGAACGATTAAAATTTTCATCACTTGCGGAACCTGCGAAATCATCAAATGCTTTTTCTGTTACACGAATGATATTTTCTTTAATGAATGGTGCACCTTCTTTTGCGCCATCTTCAGGATGTTTTAAACAACATTCCCATTCCATAACTGCCCAGCCTTTATAATCATAGGCTGTGAGCTTACTAAAAATAGATTTAAAGTCTACCTGCCCATCACCTAAAGAACGGAATCTTCCTGCACGGTCAACCCAGTTTTGATAACCACTATAAACGCCTTGTTTACCTGTAGGATTAAATTCCGCATCCTTTACATGAAACATTTTTATTTTTTCGTGATAAATATCTATGTAAGATAAATAATCGAGGCACTGCAAAACAAAATGTGAGGGATCATATAACAAACAGGCTCTTGCATGATTATTTACTTTATCAAGAAACATCTCATAAGTAACACCGTCATGAAGATCTTCACCCGGATGGATCTCATAACAAAGATCAACTCCGTTATCCTCAAACACATTTAATATCGGTAGCCATCTTTTTGCCAATTCTGTAAAACCAGTCTCAACAAGGCCTGCAGGCCGTTGCGGCCAGGGATAAACCATAGGCCATAATAATGCGCCGCTAAATGTTGCATGTGCATTCAATCCTAAATTTTTAGATGCTTTGGCAGCATACTTTAATTGCTGCACTGCCCATTTAGTTCTCGCTTTTGCATTTCCATGAACTTCCTTTGGAGCAAAGCCATCAAATAATTGATTGTATGCAGGATGAACAGCAACCAATTGTCCCTGCAGATGCGTTGAGAGTTCGGTGATTTGTAAGCCGCAATCGTTTACCAAACCCTTTAATTCATCTGCATAAGTTTTACTTTGAGCAGCTTTTTTAAGATCGATGCACCTAGCATCCCAAGAAGGGATTTGAATGCCTTTATACCCAAGATTTTTTGCCCAGATGCAAATACTTTTTAATTCATTAAAAGGCGGATCATCGCCAAGAAATTGCGCTAAAAAAATTCCGGGACCTTTTATTGTTTGCATACAAACCCTCCTGAATTCCTCTCCGACAGCTGGCGGAAGGACTTTGTTAGTTAATAATTATTTTAAGAAATTTTTTCATAAAGCTTTAAAAATAATTCTAATACCTTTAAGCCTTCCAAGTCTCCCTTTAGGGAGATTTAGAGGGTGTAGATTTAGAAGGTATGTTCTGTCCATTTATTGTCGCTTTGATTACTCTTAACAACGTTATCAATAAAAGCCATTCCTCTTATTCCATCTTCAACCGAAGGAAATTCTATCAAATTTTTATCTACTTCTTTATTATTAATTTTTGCCGATAACGTCAGTGCAAAGTTTTTATAAATGTTTGCGAATGCTTCCAAATATCCTTCCGGATGACCACCGGGTGTTCTGCAATTATTTTTTGCAATCGATGTTAGATAACCTTGCCCGGCACGATAAATTTCTGTAGGCTTGTCATACCACTTTACCAATAAAGTATTTGGTTCCTGTTGCTGCCATTCCAATCCTCCTTTTTCTCCATATATTTTTATAAGAAGATTATTTTCCTCTCCTGCTGCAACCTGCGAAGCAACTAAAACACCTGTGGCATCATTTTCCAGCTTTAATAAAACACTGCCATCATCATCCAATGCACGGCCTTCTACAACAACATTTAATGCTGCACAAAGATGTGTAATTTTTAAGCCTGAGATATATTCTGCAAGGTGTGCTGCATGTGTGCCTATATCCCCCATCCCACCGCTTTTTCCTGAGCGTTTGGGATCTGTTCTCCATGCGGCCTGCGC
>JAYVEA010000088.1:0-15890 GCA_043749085.1 Chitinophagales bacterium | reverse complement strand
GATCGATTGCAACGCAACCAATAGAACATGCGCCCTCATTATCAAACAAGGGAGTAAATGTTACGCCTGCATTAGTTGTTTTCCAAACGCCTCCATTTGCAGACGCCACGTAATATTCTGAATTGTTTTTTGGATTTACAGCAAGATCAACGATCCGGCCTGAAACCAGCGCCGGCCCTATGCTCCTGAATTTTATCCCGCTGAAAAGAGATGATTGAAATACATCACCTTTCTGTGACTTTGAAGTATCTGCAGTAGCTTTTTGAACAGACTTAATTTTCTTTTGTGCAAAAGTGAGACTAATGACTGAAAAGAATAATGTAATGATAAAAGAGAAAATATATTTCATAAAATTTTTTGAGAAGTGGAAATTAAGTAACAAAATTGAAATGCAAACAATGTGAATAAAGAAATGGATGAAAGGATCAATTATGAAGACTCTTTATGAGGTCGTAGACTCTTTTGGAAACTTCTTTTAATTTTGATCGTACTGACATTTCAGTAACCGGGATAAAAAGAGCGATGATATATTTTACTTTCCCATCATCCACAATACCAACATCATTTGTATAGTAACTCCACCAACCTGTTTTATGATAGAACATTGTTCCATTTGGTAATCCAGTTGAAAGTTTAGTGGTATCTAATTGCCTTCCCAGCAAGGCTTTCAATTGCATACTTACCCAGGAATTGATAAGTTCATTCTTAAATATCTTATACATGAAATCTGCCGCATGAAAAGCATTCGTTTCTGTTGACTTTATTGTATCATAACCCCGATCTTCAAACTTTCTTTTTAAGAATTTTCTTGTAACCTCGCTGCCATGCCAGCCATTATCAAGCATGGTTTTATTAATATTCTTTCTTCCTGCAATATCTATTAAACAATTTGCAGAGGAGTTATCACTGCGTGTTATCATCAGGTCGAGTAAATAATTTATGGTAACAGTATCGCCGTCCTTTAATAATGGCCGTGGATCAAATCCTATTTCCCTTGATCTGTCAACATCATTAGGCGACTTAACAATGTATTGCCTGAATAATGAATACTCGTTATTGCTAACCTGTTTTAAAACAATTTGATCTACATGCAAACAATCTTCGAAATGAGATTTTAATTTTACTGTTAATCGCCAGGAAAGATTGGCATCAAGTAACAGTTTCATGTTATGCGGCTATAATTTTTATCATTGATTCCCGGTTGGCTGCAAAGGTTAACGCAGCTCTTATGTGTTCTTCTTTTAATGAAGGATAATCATTAAGGATTTCAGCATTAGACATACCGGAAGCTAACCATTGAAGAATATCTTCTATTGCAATCCTTGTTCCTTTAATACAAGGTTTGCCAAACCGGATTTCCTTATTAATAGATATATAAGAAGCTAATTCCTTCATGTATTAAAGATAATTCTTTTATTTGTTAAATATAGTCTTTGATGTTCATCCTATTTTTCGCTATTATTAAAAGCCTTGTTCATTTTCTCCCTATCAAATTCTTTTTCATTATTAGCGAGAAAAACTGTTGCAACGCCATTGCCAATAAAATTTGTTATCGCTCTTGCTTCGCTCATAAACCGGTCAACGCCTAACAGCAAAGCCAGTCCTTCTACAGGAATAACCTTTATAGCAGTAAGGGTGGAAGCCAAAACAACAAAACCGCTGCCGGTAACACCTGCAGCGCCTTTTGATGTGATGAACAAAATTCCAATGATGGTTAATTCCTGGCTAAAACTTAAATGAACATTATACACCTGAGCCAAAAAAAGTACACACATAGAAAGATAAATAGTGGTTCCATCAAGATTAAAAGAATAGCCTGCAGGTACTACTAAACCAACAACAGGTTTAGAACAACCCATGTTTTCCAGTTTTTCCATTAACGATGGCAATGCCGATTCAGAAGAAGAAGTTCCAAACACTATCAGTATTTCTGCTTTGATATATTTTAAAAATTGCCAGAGACTTACTTTATAATATCGCAGGATAAAATACAGGATAACAAAAATAAATACAGCACATGTAATGTAAACTGTGAGCATTAGCTTACCCAGTGGAAGTAATGTATACACTCCATATTTACCAATGGTGTAGGCCATGCCGCCAAAGGCCCCAACCGGCGCTAGTATCATTATAATATGCAGAGCTTTAAAAATATATTTTGAAACAATGGAAAGCGGCTGGATAATTTTTTCTCTGCCTTTATATTTGCTTAAAAATATTCCAAACAAAATCGCCCCAATTAAAACCTGGATAGTAATATTATCTTTTAAAAATTGCCACCAACTGAAGCTTTGTGCCTGCGCTTTGTATTGAGTTATATCTCCACTCTTTACTGCTGATGTAACAACGCCAATACCAGGTTTAATAATGTTAACCACTATCACGCCGATAAGTAAAGCAAGTGTTGTAACGATCTCAAAATAGATAATTGCTTTGCCGCCAACCTTGCCCACTTTCTTTAAACTGCTCATGCCGCTTATGCCAAGTGTAATGGTTAAAAAGATGATTGGATAAATAAAAAGCTTTACGACCTCTATAAAATATTTACCGAGGAATTGCATTTTTACAGCAATGTCAGGGAAAAATGTTCCCAATAAAATTCCGGCCGTAATTGCAGTAAGCACCCAGAAAGTAAGGTTGGTAAATATTTTTTTCATGAGTGAAATATTATTTACTTACTCCTTCCACAACGATCATCTTTGTGTTGGCTGAGCGCTGCCAGATAACTTTCGCTTCGGTGTATTGCTGTGAATGCCACCATTCATTTGCACGATCTACTGAAGGAAATTCCAGTACTACAATCCGTTCCGGCTGCCAGTCTCCTTCCAGCGTTTGGGTTGCGCCGCCACGCACAATAAATTTTCCATCGTACGCTGCAACTGCAGCAGGAGTAAGCTTCTTGTATTCCTCATACTCCTGTGTGTCTGTGATCTCCACATCTACAATAACATATGCTGACATATAATTATTTTAGATGCAAATTAAGCTACTGCTTTTGAATGTGAGGATCGTTACTTTATTTCTCCAAAAATTCTTTTAATGATTTACCAATGATATGTTCCCATCCTTGTGCAAAATTTTCTTTGGCAAAATCAGGATTAATTGCAGGGAAAGTTTCCAGTCCTGTATGCGTTAGCTTCAATCTTGTCTTTTCTCCTTCAGGAAATAATTGAAAATACCATTGCTTCATTTCTTCTTTATCAGTAATTACTTTCCAAACTTTTTCAATGGGAGCATTAAAAGTTCTTTCAATTACAAAAGGTTCGTTTGCCATTCTTTTATTTTTAAGAGTTTAAAATAAGATCATTAAGACGATCAAGGCTCATATTCCAGCCTGTGTTCATGCCTTCAAGATATGGTTTGGCTTTAGGAATAATATTGGAAACAGCGGTGTGTAAAGTAAGTTTTGTCTTTCCATCTTCGTCAGCAAACGTAATAGTATTAAGTATTTCAAAGAGGCGGTTTCCTTTTTCATCCAATGCAATACTTGTGAAAATAATTTTTTCAGGCTCAATAATTTCATGTAATTCTCCTTCCATTGGATAAACAATTCCATCAGGTGCCTGCATATGAATTAATATCTTTCCACCGGGGACAGCATCAATTTCACAAACAGGATTCGTAAATCCTTTGGGTCCCCACCATTTTTTTAATTGGTTAACATCTGTCCAGGCTTTAAAACCATTTCTCTCGGCGCATTAAATACTCTTGTTATAGTCATTTCTTTTTCAGCAGAAACTTTTCTTAAATATCCTTCCAGCTTATAAATATTTTGTTTCAACCCTTCATCTGCCTTAAATACTTTAATCACGTTGTCTCTTTCTTCATCAGTTTCCATAATTTATTTTGAAAAAAGATGAAATAATTATTTTTTTCTTTTGTTGATTGTACGTTTCTTATTTTTTTTACTTTCCACTTTTTGTAAATCATCAAGATAAATTTCAAGTACATCCAGCTTTTGTGTCCAGAACTTTCGGTATTGTTCAACCCAATCCGATACTTCGTTTAATTTATCAAGTCTTGCCTCGCAGTAACGGTGCCTCCCTTCTTGCTTAATCATTATCAATCCGCATTCGGTAAGTATCTTAATGTGTTTTGAAATTGCCGGTCGGCTTACATGAAATTTTTCTGCAACAGAATTAAGGTTTAATGATTGATGAGCGATCATGCTAATGATCTTTCTGCGGGTAGGATCTGCTATTGCCTGGAATACATCTCTTCTCATGTTATTATTTTAAGTAATCATTCAGTTACAAATATATAAGAAACCTTTTGGTTACACAAAATCTTTTTATTAAAAAATATTTTTATAAGACAGAAAAATTTGAGTTTTACCGGAGAAACAAAAGGTATGGATAAAATAAACTGGGGCATAATTGGTTGCGGAGATGTTACTGAAGTAAAAAGCGGGCCTGCTTTTAATAAAGTGAAAAATTCTTCACTTGCCGCAGTTATGCGGAGGGATGAAAACAAGGCAAAAGAGTATGCACAAAGACACAATGTTTCGAAATGGTATGCAGATGCAGAGAGCCTTATAAATGATCCTCATGTAAATGCAATTTATGTTGCAACACCGCCGTCCTCTCATGAAGAATTCACAATAGCTGCATTGAATGCAGGTAAACCTGTGTATGTAGAAAAACCAATGGCGGTAAGTGTTGAAGCTGCACAAAGAATGATGAAGGCAGCACAGGAGAAAAATGCAAAACTCGTAGTAGCACACTACCGTCGTGAACAGCCAATGTTTAAAAAAATAAAACAATTACTTTCTGAGAATACAATTGGTGATATACGTTTTGCAAAATTGGAATTTTATAAAAGATCTCTTACAAAAGAAGAATTGCAAATCCCTAAAACTGCATGGCGGGTTGATGCGGCAATTGCGGGTGGTGGCTTATTCCATGACCTGGCGCCGCACCAGCTTGACCTTATGTATTATTTTTTTGGAGAAGCAGATGTAGTAAATGGAGTTACACTAAACCAGCAACAGTTATATAATGCTGATGATATTGTGTCTGGAAATATTATATTTAAAAATGGTGTTTTATTTAATGGCTTATGGTGTTTTACTGTAGATGAAAATGAAGAGAAGGACAGTTGTGAAATTATCGGCAGCAAAGGAAAAATACAATTCTCTGTTTTTGGCGAACCAAAAATTAAAATGACCGTTGAAGGGAAAAAAGAAAACTTTTTATTTGATACGTTGCAACATGTGCAACAGCCAATGATTGAAAAAGTGGTTGATTATTTTTTAGGTAAAGGTCTAAATCCATGCAGCGCTGAAGAAGGGGTGAAGGTTATGGAGATGATGGAAAAAATAACAGCGAAATAATCAGTTAATTCTCCCCAACTTTAAAAACAATGGAAAAGAAACATGCTTTACGCTCTTCCATAGACGATCAATTTCACTGATAATATCACAACAGGGTTATATTTTTTAGCATCAATAAAATGCTGGACGCTGCTCCATGAATTTAAATATCCAATAACATCATCTTTGCTCCATTCAATATTAATAGAAAAATCTTTGGTTGGTAAACTGATTTATCACGCAAAGACGCTAAGGAGAAGTTAAGTACGCAAAGGTTTTTACGGGCTTCTGTAATTTCTTTGCGCCTTTGCGGGAATGATTTATAAAGATTTCAATTGATGAATTGTTTGTTTTGGATCGGCAGATTTAAATACGGCATTTCCTGCAACTAAAACATCTGCGCCTGCATCAACAATTTGATTTGCATTTTCTAAAGTAACTCCGCCATCCACTTCAATTTTCGCATGCGCATTTAATTCATTTATCATGGTACGCAGCGTTTTTATTTTCTCCAATGAATGCGGAATAAAACTCTGTCCCCCAAAACCAGGGTTAACACTCATCAGACAAACCAAGTCAATATCAGGCAATATATCCCGCAACAACTCTACTCTTGTATGGGGATTAATGGCAACACCAGCCTGCATTCCAAAAGATTTTATCTGCTGAATATTTCTGTGCAAATGTTTACAGGCCTCATAATGAACGGTAAGAATATCGGCACCTGCATCCTTAAATTCCTGTGCATACTTTTCGGGCTCGAAAATCATGAGATGAACATCAAAAGGTTTTGTTGTTGTTGGTCTTAGTTGCTTTATGATGTTCATTCCAAAACTTATGTTGGGAACAAAACGGCCATCCATTACATCAAGATGAAACCAATCTGCTTCGCTTTCATTCAGCATTTTGCATTCGTCTGCAAGTTTTAAAAAATTTGATGCTAAAAGAGATGGAGCAATTAAAGGCATGTCTTAAATTATGAGTTATGAATTACAAATTTACTTTCCTTCCAGTGATTTTAATGAATCTCTTGCTTCAATAAAATCTTTATCATACATCAACGCTGTGTGATAGCTCTGTATCGCCTCTTCTTTTTTATTTAATTTTTTATAACAGTTACCCATCCAGTAATATCCTTCATCAAAATTATTTTGAATTGTAACTGCTCTTTCCAAAACCTTTAAAGCGTCCTGATATTTTCCCTGGTCATACAAAGCAATTGCTTTTTCCCTGTATGCAAACATGTATGTATAATCCAAACGGATACAACTATCAAATAAAGCTATTGCCTTTTTTTTATCGCTGGTATAATTATAATACAATCCTTTTATAAAATCAGCTTCCTTTGCGGCTTTTGCTTTATCTGCAAACGCTAACTCATCAGCCAAGGTTAATGCTTTTGGATTTTTTGTTTGTGCATAGAGCGTGCCTAAAGACATTACATATTCCGGTAAAGGATAAATGCTGATGGCTCTTTCAAAAGATTTTATGGTATTAACAGTATCTCCATTTTCAAAGTGGAGGGTTGCTTTTATATCCCAAAGACTGGCAAGCTCAGGCGCTTTTATTAAAGCATTATCAGTAACAGCAATCGCAGAATCATATGCTCCCGCATCTCTGTAATATTGAATTAATTTTTCTACCAGTAAAAGTGAATCGGGATATTTTGAAATCTCCTGCTTTAGTTGTTGCAGTTGCTGTGTATCATTTGATATGGAAGCAGGCGCTTTTTCTTCATTGTTGTTACACGAAAAGCATATTGAAATTATAATACAAAAGAAAAAAGAAATCATTTTCATCATTGCAAATTTAAGCGTCTGATTATTACATCCCATTTTATTTACCTAACTCAATCACTTCACAATCTTTTATTTCTTTATCCTCTATCGCAAAACGTATAATCGTTCTTACTTCATGCCACCCTTGCTTACCTGCAGCACCGGGGTTCATGTGCAGGCACTCAAGCTTTGCATCATACATCACTTTTAAAATATGTGAATGGCCACTGATAAAAAGTTGTGGCGTATTTGCAATTAATTCTTTTTTCACTGCCGGATTATATTTTGGCGGATAGCCCCCAATGTGAATCATCAACACTTGCACATCTTCACATTTCCATCTTAACTTTTCAGGATAAACATTTCTTATGTCATACCCGTCAATATTTCCATATACACCTCTTAATGGTTTAAAGTTTTTTAATTTATCTGCAATTTCAACTGTTCCAAAATCACCAGCATGCCATATCTCATCACAGTTTTTAAAGTGTTCAAAAATTTGTTCATCCAGGTAATGATGAGTGTCTGATATAAGCCCGATTTTAGTCATGGAAGTACGAAGTAAGAGATAAGAAGTAAGATTAATAAATTTGTATCTGATTCTTAATAAGAATTAAATTTACATAACGTTTTATACATCGTATTTCTTACTTCCTACATCTAAAATTAAAACATGCCCCAGTATTATAAAGCAGGTACCATCCCACATAAACGCCACACACAATTCCGTAAGCCTGATGGCACTTTATATTCTGAGCAATTATTTTCTACAGAAGGATTTTCTTCAGACTATTCTTTGCTTTATCACAATCATCCGCCAACTCAAATAACAAAAACTGAAAAACCGGTTGATGTTATGCCAAATGTTGCTGAAGAAAAAATGCTTAAACACAGGAGCTTCCAGGGATTTAAAATAAAATCTCAAAAAGATTTTTTAAAAAGCAGGAAACCCATTCTGGTTAATAATGATTGTCACATTTCTTTAGCTGCTCCGCAGGAGAGTATGAAGAATTATTTCTATAAAAATGCCGATGCTGATGAAATGATATTTGTGCATGAAGGAAGTGGCGTTCTAAAAACACAATATGGCGAACTGCAATTCGGCTATGGAGATTATTTAATGTTGCCACGTGGCACTATTTATCAGATTGAATTTGCGAATGAGGAGAACAGATTATTCATTGTTGAATCTTTCAGCCCGATTCGTTTTCCAAAAAAATATTTAAGCAAGTACGGGCAACTGCTTGAGCACTCTCCTTACTGTGAAAGAGATATTCGTCCGCCACAAAATCTGCAAACGATCGATGAGAAAGGAGATTTTCCTATCATGACAAAAAAGAAAGGGATGATGTATGGCATACATTATCTGCATCATCCTTTTGATGTTATTGGCTGGGATGGCTGTTGTTATCCTTATGCTTTTTCTATTCACGATTTTGAACCCATAACAGGGCGTGTTCATCAGCCACCACCTGTTCATCAAACTTTTGAAGCCCATAATTTTGTTGTCTGTTCTTTTGTACCGAGGCTATTTGATTATCATCCACTGGCAATTCCGGCCCCTTACAATCACAGTAATATTGATAGCGATGAACTCATCTATTATGTAGATGGAGATTTTATGAGCCGCAAAAATGTTACAAGGGGAATGATAACCTTACACCCCGGCGGTATTCCCCACGGGCCACACCCGGGAGCAGTTGATAAAAGCATCGGAGCAAAAGAAACTAAAGAACTGGCTGTTATGGTGGACACCTTTCATCCTTTACAACTTACAAAGGAAGCTTTGGAAATTGAAGATGAAAATTATATAATGAGCTGGGCAGAATAATTACAAATTGTAGGTTGCATTTGATTTTTTGATATTTATTTTTTTATCTTGAGCAATAAAAACGATTGAATATGATAAAATTTCAGGACTTAAAAGTTGGAGATTATGTTTTAGCAAAACAGGATGGTACAACCTGGGCAGGCGAAGTAAGCAATTTTAACCGTGATGAAAAAGAAATTTGTGTAGATAATGGCGTACAGGGATTTTGGTTTAAAGCTGAACAATTAAGCCCTTTACCATTGGATGAAGAGCAATTATTAAAATTGAACTTTCAAAAAGAAGAACTTGAAGATGGCCCGGTAAAATATAAAAAAGGTGCTTTCCGTATTCTTATCCCAAAAAAAGATGATTTCTTACATTTTGAAATGTGGTACCGCGATGAAAAAAGACAAATGCTGCAGCCAATATTCGTTCACCAGTTACAGAATCATTATTTAGAGATGACGAAAGTTCACCTTACAGATGAAGCTTTTTAGAAAAGTTTAAGCCCTAATCTGGTCATTTAACGGATATTTGCCGCTATTATACTTTACATTTTGCTAAAAGATAAGAAAGCGGGCCATTTTTGCAAAAAATAAATAATTTACTCTTATCTTTGCGCTCCCAAAAACTATATGGCCAAACAAGCATTGATTAAACAAGACGGGACAATCCTGGAAGCCTTATCCAATGCAATGTTCAGGGTTAAGCTTGAAAACGGTCATGAGATTTTGGCAACAATTTCCGGCAAAATGAGGATGCATTACATCAGGATTTTACCGGGAGACAAGGTTGGTGTGGAGATGAGCCCATACGATTTATCAAGAGGAAGAATAATTTTCAGATATAAATAATGCCGAAGTTTCGGCACAAAACAAAAACAATGAAGGTTAGAGCATCGATAAAAAAAAGAAGTGTTGATTGCAAAATAGTGAGGAGAAAGGGCGTGTTGTATGTTATCAACAAAAAAAATCCACGTTTTAAACAAAGACAGGGATAGTAACAATATGCAATTAGCAATATGCAGTTGTACTAATAAACAATTAAACTGATAAACAAATAAACTGAATTATGGCTCGTATTGCCGGTATTGATATACCAAAAAACAAAAGAGGTGAAGTTGGACTAACATATATATATGGCATAGGTCGCTCAACTGCACGCTACATTTTAGATAAAGCAGGAGTTGGTTACGATAAAAAAGTGAATGAGTGGAATGATGATGAGCAAACTGCTATCAGAAATGCAATTGCAAACGAATTTAAAACAGAAGGTGCTTTACGGAGTGAGGTTCAGCTAAACATTAAGCGTTTACTGGATATTGCATGTTACCGTGGTTTAAGACATCGTAAAGGATTACCTGTTCGTGGACAGCGTACCCGTACCAACAGCCGTACACGTAAAGGGAAGCGTAAAACAGTTGCGGGTAAAAAGAAAGTAGCTAAGAAATAATATAGCCCTAACCCCGAAGGGGTAATGGAGTTTATAAAAAAAATTAAAGACTTACTATTATTGAATCAATATCAGATATCCTGTAAGTCGGAAGGAGAATTGGTTCAGGATTTAGAAAGAAGGTTTCAAAATCTTCAATCATAAATATTAAAATATTAAATAAAAACGATTACCTATCTAGATTATGGCAAAGGCAACAAACACAAAAGCTCCAAGCGCAAAGGCAGCATCAAAAAAAAGAGTAGTAAGAGTAGATACCTACGGTGATGCTCACGTTACTGCAAGTTTCAACAACATTATTATCAGTTTAACCAATAAGCAGGGACAGGTTATTGCCTGGTCATCTGCAGGTAAAATGGGTTTTAAGGGTTCTAAGAAGAACACACCTTATGCAGCACAAATGGCTGCTTCAGATGCAGCAAAAGTTGCATTAGACGCAGGTATGAAGCGTTGTGATGTGTTTGTAAAAGGTCCGGGTTCAGGGCGTGAAGGCGCTATAAGGGCTTTATCACAATCAGGTCTGGAGATTTCCATGATAAAGGATATTACTCCTTTACCGCATAATGGTTGTCGTCCGCCAAAGAAGAGAAGAGTATAAAAACAGTTGACGGTCGACCGTCGACAGCATTCATAACCGGGTGCATCATTAATTTTTGATTTTTAACGATGATGTACCGACACTAAAAAATCAATATAAACATGGCTCGCTACACAGGACCAAAAACCAAGATCTCCAGAATATTCGGGGAGCCTATTACAGGCAATGGTAAATGGTTAACAAAGAACAGTAATCCCCCCGGCATGCATGGCGCTGCCCGCAAACGTAAAACGCTCGGTGAATATGCACTGCAGTTACGTGAAAAACAAAAAGCTAAATACACTTACGGCCTTTTAGAAAAGCAGTTCCGTAATACTTTTACAGAGGCTGCACGTAAAGGCGGTGTAACAGGTGAAAATCTTATCAAATTATTGGAAGCCCGTCTGGATAACACTGTTTATCGGATGGGTATTGCGATAAGCCGCCAGGCCGCAAGGCAATTGGTATCTCACAAGCATATAACCGTTAATGGAAGCGTGGTAAACATTCCTTCTTATTCTTTAAAGCCGGGTGATGTTATCGGGCTTAAAGAAAAATCATCTCACAACGAATTCCTTAAAAGCTATTTGCGACCTAAAAATCCAAAATTTAACTGGATAGACTGGAGTGAAACAGAAATGAAAGGAACTTTTATTGCTTTTCCTGAAAGAGAAAGTGTTCCTGAAAATATTAAGGAGCAGTTGATCGTCGAACTTTATAGTAAGTAAATGCAAACACCCCCTCCGCCCCCTAAAGGGGGAACTATGGAGGTGCATTTGAACATTGAGTTATAATACTCTGAAAAAAGAAAAGGGTATAAAAAAAATTTTAAACCTTCTTAAGTCCCTTTAGGGATTTAGGGTAAACAAAACAAAATAAAAAATGGCCATTTTAAATTTTGTAAAGCCTGACAAGATCGTTCTGCAAAAAAGCACAGATTTTGAAGCACAATTCGAATTTCGTCCCCTTGAACCGGGGTATGGTGTAACTATAGGTAATGCCCTGCGCAGGGTTTTGCTTAATTCTTTGGAAGGTTATGCTATCATCGGTATTAATGTTGCCGGCGCAGATCACGAATTTGCTACATTAAAAGGCATTACCGAAGACGTTACAGAAATAATTTTAAACCTGAAACAGGTTCGCTTTAAAAAGAAAGTGGAACATGAGCCGGGTACTGAAAAAATTACTATCTCTTTAAAGAACAAACAGGAGTTTACTGCAGGCATGATCGGTGATGCATCTCCTTCTTTTGAAGTGATGAACCCTGAATTACTTATCTGCACAATGGATTCTTCTGCTAAACTGGATATTGAAATAACTATTGCAAAAGGTCGTGGTTATGTGCCTGCAGAGGAAAGCAAAGAGAAGAGTTCTCATTTTGGATACATTCCCGTTGATGCGATCTACACTCCCATCAAAAACGTAAAATATACAATTGAGAATACGAGGGTTGAGCAAAGAACTGACTTTGAAAAACTGGTAATGGAAGTGAATACAGACGGTACTATCAATCCTGAAGAAGCTGTAAAGCAGGCATCAAGGATATTGATACAGCATCTTATGATCATCACTGATGAGAATATAACTTTTGATACAAGAGAAGATAAAAAAGAAGACCTTGTTGATGAACAAACGCTTCAATTAAGGAAGACTTTAAAAACTCCTTTGGAAGATCTTGATCTTTCTGTAAGAGCTTTCAATTGTTTAAAAGCAGCTAAGATCAATTCATTAAGTGAGCTTGTTCAGTATGAGCAGGAAGACCTGATGAAGTTCAGAAATTTTGGACAAAAATCTTTAAGTGAGATTGAGCAGGTGTTGAATGAAAGAGGTTTAGGATTTGGAATGGATCTGAGTAAGATAAAAATTGATGAAGATTAGCCCTCTAAATCTCCCTAAAGGGAGACTTACGAAGGTTTTAAAAATTTGAAATACTTAATTAATTTATAATTTCCATCTCACTTTGGGATGGAACTTCTGCAAATCCTGACACGGTGTAGAAGTTTTAAAAACAAACAAGTCAATGCGTCACGGAGATAAAAATAATAATCTAAGCAGAACAGCCAGCCACAGGAAAGCTCTATTGAGCAACCTTGCTTGTCAATTGTTCCAGTACAAGAAAATTGTAACCACATTGGCAAAGGCAAAGGCATTGCGCCCTTATGTTGAGCCTCTGATAACAAAGGCAAAAGAAAACACTACACATCAACGTAGGATCGTTTTTAGTTACCTGCAGGATAAAGAAGCCATCAAAGAATTATTTGATGTTATCAGTCCAAAAATTGCAAGCCGCCCCGGCGGTTATACAAGAGTTATCAAACTTGGTAAAAGAACCGGTGATAATGCTGAATTAGGCATGATTGAATTAGTTGATTACAATGAAGTTTACGGCAATGGTATAACTGGAAAAGAAGAAGCAGCCGCTAAGAAAACAAGACGTGCAGGAAGCCGTAAAAAAGCAACTGCTGTTAAAGAACCTGCTCCTGTAGAAGAAGCAGCGACTGAAACTGCACCAACTGAAGAAGTTCCGATAGCCACAGCAACACCTGATGCTCCTGAAGCACAGGAAGAGCCGGTTAAATAGTCTGAACCACGATTGGGGTGGATTAATAGGATTAAATTGATTTGGACCTTGAAGCTTTTAAAAACCTTCAAGGTCTTTTTATTTAGATTTTTTTCCATTAATCTATTAAATCTCCCCAAATCATGGTTCAGACAAATACAAATTCCGTTTCTTTGCAAAAATTTTAAATAAGAATGTCTGCACCCGAAATGAATAAGCCTGCCATTTTAATTTTAGAAGATGGGAATGTTTTTAAAGGAAAAGCCTTTGGAAAAATTGGTACAGCCACCGGTGAGTTGTGTTTTAATACCGGTATGACAGGCTACCAGGAAGTTTTTACTGACCCAAGTTATTACGGACAGATAGTGATAATGAACAATGTTCATATTGGGAATTATGGTGTAAAAGCTGAAGACGTTGAGAGCACCAGTGTAAAAGTAAAGGGAGTTATCGGAAAAAATCTTGAGGACAAATATTCAAGATTCCAGGCGAATGATTCTTTACAAAAATATTTTGAAGACCAGAATATAGTTGCTATTGATGGCATTGATACACGTGCACTCGTGGCTCATGTTCGTACACAGGGAGCGATGAACTGCATAATTTCTTCTGAGAATTTTGATGAAAAGGGATTGAAGAAAATACTTTCAGAAGTTCCTTCTATGGCGGGCCTTGAGCTAGCTTCAGTTGTTTCTACAAAAAATAATTATGAATTAGGGAATCCTGAAAGTGATATAAGAATTGCTGTTCTTGATTATGGCGTAAAACAAAATATCCTTAATTGCATGTTGGAAAGAGGTGCTTACTTAAAAGTATTCAACGCCAAAACATCTTTTGAAGAACTGGAAGAATTTAAACCCAATGGATATTTTATCAGCAATGGACCCGGAGATCCTGAACCGATGCATTATGCTGTTACAACCATAAAACAAATCTTAAAGGCCAATAAGCCATTCTTTGGTATTTGCTTGGGACAACAATTGCTTGCTTTGGCAAATGATATACCCACTTTCAAAATGCATCATGGGCATCGGGGATTAAATCACCCTGTAAAAAATGTTATTACCGGCAAATGTGAGATCACCACGCAGAACCACGGCTTTGGTGTAAATCCTGAAGCTGTAAGGGTTGCAAAGAACATCGAAATTACTCATGTAAACCTTAATGATGATTCAATTGAAGGTATACGACTAAAAGATAAACCTGCATTCTCGGTTCAATACCATCCTGAGGCAACTCCCGGTCCACATGACAGTCGTTATTTGTTTGATGACTTTATTACACTAATAACAAAGTCCAATACCCATTAAAAACGAATTATACGAATTATTTTGGCATGTTAATTAATGTAATTATCTAAATTCGTGTTATGAAAATTTCAATTATCAACGGACCCAATCTTAATCTTATCGGTACAAGAGAAACAGATGTGTATGGCAGTGAAAGCTTTGAGCATTATTTTCAAAAGCTGCGTAAAAAATATGAGAATGTAGATTTCGATTATTTTCAAAGCAATATTGAAGGTGAACTGATAAACGAGATACAACGTGCCGGAACAAAGATGGATGGCATCATATTAAACCCCGGCGGATATTCTCATACATCTGTATCCATTGGCGATGCGATTGCAGCTATAAAAGTTCCTGTTATTGAGGTACATATTTCCAATATTGATGCAAGAGAAGAATTCAGGAAGCTATCTCATGTTTCTGCTAAATGCAAGGGAACCATCAGCGGACTCGGTTTAAAAGGTTATGCACTTGCAGTAGAATATTTTTTGAAGTAATTTTTAGCTTTTGAAACTTTTATTGAAATACGCCATATGCTTTTGAAGTATATCTTTGTCGTATTAATTCCTTTCATGCAAAAAATTATCTTAACAACTTTTACTTTTTTATTTTTTCTCGCCTGTAACCAATCAACAAAAACAAAAAATAATTCAGATGCTTTGGAAGCAGGTCGTGAATTTATTGATGCATCACTGAAAGGTGACTATGAGTATGCTAAAAAATATCTTTTGGCAGACAGCACTAATCAAATGTACTTTGATAGGTTTGTAGAATTTGATAATAATAAACCTGCGGCAGATAAGGAAGGTTTTAAAAATGCAAACATCATTATTAATTCCACCCAAAAGGTTGCCGATTCAGTAACTATCATTAACTATTCAAATACTTTTAAAAAAAAGCCTTCAAAAATTAAACTCGTTAAAAAAAATAATGAATGGCTGGTAGATTTTAAATATACTTTTTTAGACAGCTTATGAATTTCGTTAGTTTTTTATTAGTTGGAGCCGGGGGTGCAATAGGATCAATGCTCAGGTATGGAGTGGCTTTGTTTCCTGTAAATAAATTCTTTCCTTATCACACTTTTATTGTAAATATTCTTGGGAGTTTTTTAAT
>JAYVEA010000087.1:0-5347 GCA_043749085.1 Chitinophagales bacterium | reverse complement strand
TTGCAGAGCTCTGCCTAGCCACTCGGCCACAGGACCAATTAACGGTCGCAAAAATAAACAAATTAAAACATGAATTAAAATGAATTACACGAATTTTATATCTTCATTCGTTTTTAAATTAGGAACATGCAAAGGATTGCCGAATCAGAGTTAATTATAAATCAACGTGGCGCCATTTATCATCTTGCTGCCAGGCCGGAAGAAATTGCGACAAACATAATAACCGTTGGCGATCCTGATCGTGTAAAAGAAGTAAGCAAACATTTTGATAAGATTGAATACAAACTTTCACACCGGGAATTCAATACACACACAGGCTATATCGGAAAGAAAAGAATAACTGTTGTAAGTACAGGCATTGGTCCTGATAATATTGATATTGTTTTAAATGAACTGGATGCTTTGGTAAATATTGATTTTGAGACCAGAACAATAAAGCCAAATCTTACCTCATTAAATATTTTTCGCTTTGGCACTTCGGGCTCATTGCAAAAAGAAATACCTGTGGATAGTTTTGTTGCAGGAACTCACGGACTTGGTCTGGATAACCTTATGAATTTTTACCGCACAGAGAATAATGAAGAGGAAAAACAAATTATTCATGCATTTAAAACCCATACGCAACTAACTTCAGGAAATGTTGCTCCTTATATATATATGGCAAGTGCATCTTTATTAAAACATTTTGTAACCGGTTACCACCAGGGTATAACTGTTACCTGTCCCGGCTTTTATGGTCCGCAGGGAAGAATATTGCGGCTTGGTCTTGCGTATCCTCAACTGGTTGATATGCTCTCAACTTTTCATTTTGGCAATCACCGTATCTCTAATTTTGAAATGGAAAGCTCTGCAATTTATGGGCTGGGTAAAACGTTAGGACATCAGTGTGTAAGTCTTAATGCCATTGTAGCCAACCGTATCAGCAAACAATTTTCAAAAAATGACACTTTGGCGGTGGAGCACTTAATTAAACAATCATTAGGCATAATTGCAGATTCAAATATTTAAAATGAAAATAGAATTTTATAAATACCAGGGCGTAGGCAACGACTTTATTTTGCTTGATAACAGGAAGAATGAGTATGATCAATTAACCAAAAAACAGGTTGCATTCATCTGCAACAGGCATTTTGGAATTGGCGCAGATGGGCTGATGCTTTTAAATATTAAAGAAGGATATGACTTTGAAATGAAATATTATAATTCAGATGGAGCAGAAGGGAGCATGTGCGGAAACGGGGCCAGGTGCCTTGTCAGGTTTGCCAATAGCATGGGCATACATAAAAATAATTATCATTTTATAGCGGCAGATGGCGTGCATGAAGCAGAAATTGACCTGGATGGGATGGTGAGATTAAAAATGAATGATGTAAATAAAGTGGAGACACATACCAATTATTATATTTTAAATACAGGCTCGCCACATTATGTAAAGCATATTAGAGATGTAATGCAAATGGATGTAAAAAATGGAGGCAAAATGATCCGCAACAGTAAAGAATTTGAGAAGGAAGGTATCAATGTAAATTTTGTAGAAACTATGGATGATGATAGAATTTATGTACGTACGTATGAACGGGGAGTGGAAGACGAAACATTAAGCTGCGGAACAGGAGTAACAGCCTCTGCATTGGTTTCAGCTCATAATGATAATGGTTTTAACCGTGTAGAAGTAAAAACCCTGGGTGGAAATTTAAGTGTAGAGTTTGATAAAACTAATGATGAGCATTTTGAAAATATATGGCTCAATGGCCCCGCGGATTTTGTTTTTAAAGGAGAGATAAAAGTTGATTAGCTGATGTGCTAATAAGTTACCCGATCAAACTTTCTAAATTTCTAAATCTTTTAAACTCCACTAATGTTCAACATACGTGTTTATGGAATTCTTATCAATGAGCAAAAGCAAGTATTGGTTACTGATGAATTTATAAGAGGAAATTATTACACCAAATTTCCGGGGGGTGGTTTGGAATTGGGAGAAGGAACAAGAGATTGTTTAAAGAGGGAATTCAAAGAAGAAATGAATTTGAATGTAGAAGTGGGCGATCATATTTATACAACAGATTTTTACCAACGAAGTGCTTTCAATCCTGAACACCAGATTGTTTCCATCTATTATTATATAAAAGCCCTGGAAGAAATTACTGCTCCATTAAGAACAAAGGAATTTGATTTTGATGAACGTGAGTTGGCGATCTATAAAAAAGAAAATGAAATAGAAACCTTCCGCTTTATTGACTGGGACTTGTTTTCAGCCGACAGCGTTACATTACCCATTGATAAATTTGTAGTTAATATGCTCAAAGGATATTGCTAACGCTACGGTGAAAATTGCCAATTGTTTATTGTCTATTGATCACTATCCTGCTGTAGGAATATTTTCAAATTTATCACTCTCCTCTCCCATTGCTGCACGCTTCATTTGCATTGCCTTTTCTTTTCCAACATATTTTTCAATCCGGTGCTCAACAAAATAAATTACCGGTGTTAGGATAATTGCCATGGTAAATTTGTATGCATAATTAACAAGACAGATCGCAAGCACTAATTGCCAGCTCCATCCTTTACCTAATTTAAAAGCAATAAATAAAACAATAAAACTATCAACCAGCTGAGAGATCAAAGTAGAGCCTGTTGCCCTAAGCCACACCTTTTTCTCTCCTGTGTATTTTTTTATTTTATGAAACACGGTTACATCAACTACCTGACTCACTAAAAATGCAACAAGACTACCAAAAATGATCCACATGCCTTGTCCGAATATTGAATTGAAGGCCGCAGGCATATCAGGTACACCGCTTTCAATGCCACTCTTTATCCAAAAATCTGCAGGCGGAATATGAATAGCGAGATAGAACATTAAAAATGCATACCCTATCAAAGCCACAGCAGTATATGATATTCTTCTCACTGCTTTTGGGCCATAATATTCATTAACGATATCTGTCATCACAAATTCCAAAGGCCATAGTAAAACGCCGCAGGTTAAATTAAATGCAAGATCTTTTTGTCCGAACAAACTAAAATGCGAAGGATGAAATCCAAAAACTTTTTCCAAAGAAAATATTTTGCCTCCGATACATTCTGCTATCAAAGCATTGGCAACAAAAAATGCTGAGAAGATTACAAATAATTTTGTAGCCTTATCTTTTAAAATGCTATGTATCATAGTACAATTAAAAAAAGAAATAAATTATCTGCACGATCAGAAATATAAAATTAATAACCGGTAACCAAATAGGAATATTTTTCAGCTTTCCTCTAAGTAAAAAAAGGAAATAAAAAATATTCATAAGAAAATTAATAATGATTGCACTAAAGCCTAAAGTAATTACCAGGTCTTTAAAGAATGGAACAGCAATAACTTTGTCAGTGCTGCCGGTAACAGGTTTTTTCATTTCCAGCCATTTAAAAAAGATAAACAGCAAAAATGCAATATTGCAGATGAATGTAAATTTTGATAAAAAGTTTAATAATCTCATAAGCCCGGAAGTTGATCTCTAAATAGCAATATTCTAAATTTATCCCAAACTAAACAAGCATTAACCTATATTTTATTACAATCACTAAAATAACTTTAAATTGCCGCTCATTACAGAAAAATATATTCATGAAGATCGATTTTAAAAAGTTGTTGCCACACTTAATTGCGATAGCCACCTTTGTAATTGTTTCCATACTATTTTGTAAACCTGCTTTTGAAGGCAAAGTTTTGCAACAGCATGACATCATAAGTGTGAATGGCATGGAGAAAAATGCATTGGATTATAAAGAAAAGTTTAGGCATTTACCTTTATGGAATACAAACCTGTTCAGTGGCATGCCTAATTTCCAGGTGCTGATCGAAGGCCCTAATTTCTTACCCAACTTTAGCCGTATTCTTGCATTAGGTTTACCAAAACCTGCCAACTTTTTCTTTCTTGCATGCCTTTGCTTTTACCTTTTGTGTATAGCTTTTCGATGTAATCCTTTCGTGGGTATTTTTGGTGCACTGGCTTTTGCCTATTCAACTTACGATCCTGTTATTATCAGTGCAGGGCATGAAACAAAAATGATGGCAATAGCATTTGCTCCTGCATTGCTTGCAGGTCTTGTTTGGCTGTATGAAAAAAAATATTGGATAGGCCTTGCTGTTACAACTCTGTTTGCCACTCTGGAGGTTACTGCTAATCATCCTCAAATAAATTATTACCTGTTTATCGCTATAGCATTCATGACCGTTAGCTTTCTTATCAGGTGGATAAAAAATAAGGAATGGAAACACATGGCTATTGCATTATCCTTGGCGGCTGTCGGTGCATTGATAGGTATCTGTAATGCCGGAGTTACTTTTCTTACCACGTATGATTATGCAAAATATACCATGCGTGGAGGTAAAACAATTGAGACTACAGATAAAGGTATTGTGCAAAAGAAAACATCCGGGCTTGATAATGATTATGCTTTTCAATACAGTTTAGGAAAGGGTGAAACAGTTACATTGATGATGCCCAATTCCTATGGTGGCAGCAGCTCGCAAACATTTGATGAAAATTCAAATCTTGTAAAAAAGTTGGTTGATAATAATGTGCTTGAAACAAATGCAATGCAACTCGCCTCCTCGCTTCCAAAATATTGGGGAGGCATTGTAGAAGGTACTGCAGGCCCTGTTTATTTAGGAGTGTTAAGTTGCCTGCTTTTTATACTTGGATTAGTAGTATTAAAAACAGACCATAAATGGTGGATATTAGGTGCAGTTGTATTTGCAATATTTATGGCGTGGGGAAAATATTTTCCTGCGTTCCATGATTTTCTTTTTAATACACTACCCATGTATAGCAAGTTCAGAGCGCCTTCTATGGCATTGGTTATTCCTCAGTTCTTAATTCCGTTGCTGGCTGTTCTTTGTCTGCAACAAATTTTATTTACGGAAAGAGCAGAAGAATTTCTTACGAATAATTTTAAAAAAATATTATACGCATTAGGAAGTGTAATTATTTTAATTGGACTTATTTATTTAATTAATGAATACTCTACACCTATCGATAAAGAAGTATCGTCATATTTAAGTACACAATTCAATGCGGAAGTTGCACGAGCGGCAATCAGCGGGATGATGGCAGATAGAAAAGAAATGTTTAGCAGTGATCTGCTTCGTGTACTTGGATTCGCAGTTTTTCTGGCCGCACTATTATATTTAAGAAGAAGAAAAATCATATCATCACTTGTTGTTGTGATTATTATTATAGTGATAAGCACCGGGGATCTTTTTATAACAGGTAAAAAATATTTGGGAGAGGATAATTATATTGAAGCTGACAGTTATACTGAAACCAACTTTAAACCTTCGCAGGCCGATGCATTGATT
>JAYVEA010000086.1:0-15961 GCA_043749085.1 Chitinophagales bacterium | reverse complement strand
GGTAATAAAATTAAAAGCAAAGCAGTAAACGTAAAAGCAGCTAAAACAGTGAATGTAGGCGACCAATACGAAGTGAAAACAGAAGCAAAAAAATGGCTGATAGAAGTAACCGGTTTATTGCATAATAGGGTTCAATATGCAGAAGCGATAAAATATTATATTGATCTTACCCCTGAAGAGGAAAAGGAAAAAGTGAAGACAACTGCATTTGTATTTCAAACTGGTAAAAGACAAAGCAAGCAAGGCAGACCTACTAAAAAAGAAAAAAGAGAGTTGGATGATTTTATGGAGCCCCCTAACTCCCTAAAGGGGGAATATTGAAGCGACAATTAATCGTTTATCTTTAATATTATTTCAAATGATTTAATGGATTACAAACATTTTTAATTTAAAAGCCCCTTCAGGGGTTGGTGTATGAAAATTGATATTATTTCTGTTGTTCCTGACTTGATGGAAAGTTTTTTCTCCCACTCCATTTTAAAAAAAGCAAAAGAAAAAGGATTGCTTGAAGTGAATCTTTTCAACCTGAGAGACTATACCAATTACAAGCATGGGCAGGTAGATGATTACCAGTTTGGAGGTGGCGCAGGATTAGTAATGATGGCAGAGCCATTGGTAAACGCAATTGAAAGCCTGCAAAAAAATACAACCTATGATGAAGTGATTTTTCTAACACCTGACGGAGAAAGTTTTAATCAAAAAACTGCTAATCAGCTTTCTCTTAAAAATAATTTGCTTTTGATATGCGGGCATTACAAAGGCATTGATGAAAGAGTGCGTGATCATTTTATCACTAAAGAAATTTCTATTGGTGATTATGTTTTAAGCGGTGGAGAATTAGGTGCTGCTGTTGTAGTTGATGCAGTGGGCAGATTAATTCCCGGCGTATTGAATGATGAAACATCTGCGTTGATGGACTCTTACCAGGATAATTTACTGGCGCCTCCTGTTTACACCCGCCCTGAAGAGTTTCGCGAATGGAAAGTGCCTGATGTTTTATTGAGTGGCAATCATGCGAAAATTGAAGCATGGCGACATGAAGAGTCTTTAAAAAGAACGCAGGATAGAAGACCCGATATGCTGACTGAAGAATAAAGCCTCATCCTCCATCTCCTTCTCCCATAGAGAAAGAGCGGTACTTCATCAAAATAATAAACTTTATCTCTTCCATATCAATAGTAGATCTTTTGTCAACAGGAATAGATGCATTTTTATTCAAAAGCAAATTTTGGAAGAGATTATTTCTGGACTCGTACAACCGCTCTGCCTCCTCTCTTTTGGAGAGGAGGTTAGGATGTAAGGCCTTACTCTTTCTTAACTCCAATCACAGGTAATTGTTTTTCTCTTATCATTTGATTCAGCCTAGGCACATCAATATTAAAAATAGTTTTTAAAATATTTAATTGAACATCAGCCTGTGCAGAGAGATCTGCATACGCTTCTCTTACCTGTGCTGTTGGCGCATAATTACCCGAAGCTGCATAATTATATAATCCGGCAATTTTATCATTTAATCTTATCGGATAATTTAAAACATCCTGTTCGCTTTTTGCTTTGGTTTGATACAAGGCTTCCTCAACTCTTGTCATGCGTTTATTTATTGAATCGGCCAATATTTTTATTTCTCCGGCTGTATCTTTTCCCTGCAGCGCCATAAAATCACTTATCTGTTTACGCACTTCACGAATATTTTTTATTGCCTTTTGAATTTCATTGAACTTCTCCCTTTCCGTAACCAGAAAGTTAAACTGCTCTTCGTATTCCTGCTGTGTAGTTTTAAAATTTGGATTAGAAAGAATATTAAAGCTTGTTTCAGTACTATCTTTTTTCTCATTTATTATTCTTACGGAATATTGTCCTGGCGAAGCTTTTAGAGAACCAACTTTGTTCCATAATATCATGCCTTCTGCCTTTTCTGCTTCAGGGTACATCATATCCCATACAAACCGGTTCATTCCTTTTGCAGCTTCTATCTTACCACTATCACCAGTTGGCGAAGCGTTAGTACTAAATATTTTTATAAGTTTTTTATTCTTATCAAATACTTTAATATTTACAAGCCCGCTGTCTGCAAAGTTTTTAAGATAATAATTTATCACTACACCATTGGGTGGGTTTATGCCTGCATTCTTTGCTGTTAAATTTTGAGTTCCATTCATTCTAACGGCATCTTTAACCGGGAAAATTTTTAAATTATTTTGTGTAATACCCTGTTGTTTTTCCTGCACCAATGTTAGATCATCTAAAACCCAAAATGCTCTTCCCTGTGTAGCAACCACAAGATCATTGTCTTTAATAGTAAGATCAGTTATAGACACCATGGGCAAATTCAATTGGAATGGCTTCCACGAAGCACCATAATCATAACTGATATACATTCCATATTCCGTTCCTGTATATAAAAGGCCAGGTCTTTTTTTATCAGCCCTTAAACATCTTGCAAAATGAAGAGGTGGAATTCCATTAATTATTTTGGTCCATGTTTTTCCATAGTCTTCCGTCTTATAAATGTATGGAGCAAAATCATCCAACTTATATTTTGTACCAACAAAATAGGCAGTTCCTTTTTTAAACGGATCAATTTCAACACAATTCCACATCATCCATTTGCCTGCATCAGCAGGTGTTACATTGTCCCAATGCCTGCCACCATCTTTACTTAGATGTATCAGCCCATCATCACTGCCTGTCCATAAAAGATCTTTTTCCAAAGGCGATTCGCCTGCGGTGAAAATGGTGCAATACACTTCAACTCCTGTATTGTCCTGTGTTATAGGGCCACCGCTTGATTTTTGTTTTGATTTATCATTGGTGGTAAGGTCAGGACTGATCGCCATCCAGCTTGCTCCTTCATTTTCTGATGCAAATAAAACATTGCCTGCGGCATATAATCTTTTTGGATTATTGGGAGAAAAGAAAATAGGATAATTCCACTGGAAGCGATACTTAATAAAATCTACACCGCCACCTAAAGGATTATCAGGCCAAACGCTTACTGTGCGGTTCTCTCCTGTTTTATGATCATACCTCGATAAATACCCACTATAATTTCCACCGTAAACAATATCCGGATTTAAAGGATCTGCGACAACATAACCACTTTCAAAACCTGCAGTAGGCGTCCAGCTTGTTTGATTAATTTCCGAGTCTTCTGTTCTCGATAAAATTCTCACAGTTGAATTATCCTGCTGTGCTCCCAATATCCTGTAAGGGAAATTATTATCTGTTGAAACCCTATAGAATTGCGCTGTAGGCTGGTTACCATAAGTGCTCCAGTTGATACCTCCATCAAAACTTATTTGTGCTCCTCCATCATCGGCCACAATCATCCTGTTGCCATCTTCAGGATCTATCCAAAGATCATGATGGTCGCCATGTGGTGTATTAATTTGTTTTAAAGTTTTACCACCATCTGTTGTTTTGTACATGTTTGTATTTAATGCATAAACAACATCAGGATTTTTTGGATCAACAAATATCCTGCTGTAATACCATGCCCTTTGCCTGATGTTTTGATCAGTGCTTACGTTCGTCCAGGTTTCGCCGGCATCATCGCTTTTTAATAAACCACCTTTTTCAGATTCTACTAATGCATATACTCTTTCCGGATTAGAAGCGGAAACTGCTATGCCAATATTTCCAATAACAGTTTTGCCGGGAAAGCCTTTTTTATCATTTAGTTTTTGCCATGTATCGCCACCATCTATACTTTTCCATAAAGCACTTCCGCTACCCCCACTTTCCAAACTATACGGAGTTCGGATAACCGTCCATGTTGATGCATACAATACCGAAGGATTACCGGGTTCCATTACAAGATCAATTCCTCCACTTTGCTTATCGCTGAATAAAACTCTTTTCCATGTTTTTCCTCCATCTATGGTTTTAAAAATTCCTCTTTCCTGGTTAGTCCCGAATAAATGCCCTACGGCTGCAACCCATACTACGTCAGGATTTTTTGGATGTATAACAATCCGTGCAATGTGACGTGTATCTTTTAAACCAAGATTTTTCCAGTTCCTTCCTTCATCATCACTGCGCCATATCCCGAAGCCTTCGCTTACATTTCCACGCAAAGTATTTTCACCTTCTCCCACATACAAAACAGTTTGATCTGATGGGGCTACTGCCACAGCACCAATCGATCCGCCAAAATATTTATCAGATATGTTTTTCCAGTTACTTCCTCCATCAATTGTTTTCCAAACACCACCACCGGTAGATCCAAAATAAAAAGTATTCTTTTGCCTGTAATCGCCTGCCACAGCGCCGCTGCGGCCCCCACGAAAAGGGCCTACTAACCTGTACTTAACTTTTGAAAACAGAATACTGTCTTCGCTTGTATTCAAATTATCAGGTTTCTTTTTATTCTGAGCGGATAAATTAATTCCGAAGAAAATAATAAACAGTAATAAGGAAACTTTTTTCATTAAATAATATTAATTTTTGGAGATACTAAAAACCTGCTAAATGTAAAAGGCGCTGAACTATCAAACGTCTTTAGCTGGTTTAAAAAATTTATTTAGAAGGTTTATATTGACTTTCGTCAATAACTTTATTAAGGACAATTGTATCGAATGTTGTGGAACCTGCAGTCATACCATTTCCAGGGCTGGCAATTGTTTGCGGAAACATTATTCCATCAAATGATTTGTAATCACTGTAATTCGTAATTACTTCTGTTTCTTTTCCGGTCATATCTTTCCGCATTTGTTTTGCCTGTATAAGAAGATCTGTTTTTATATCAATATAATATGTTGCCTGCTTCCCATCAGCAAGTGTTAGTTTTATTTTATAGGCTTCCTTTCCATCAATGTTTTCCTTGCCCTGTAATTCAACCTTATTTCCTTTAGATGTGTAATCAATCAATGGTCCTGCAATATCTAATTGCCCCTGCATTGTGTTAAGCGCATCCTGGGGAATAGGATCAGCTTTTTGTGATCGCATCGGGATAAAGCTCCATCCTTCATTTGGCGTAACAATTGAATAGCCCGCATTGCTGCCAAATTCAAAATCAGTACGGAATAATTTTCCCTGAACGATAGTAACTTTAACCGGCACATCGGTACCCATCATTTGCCGTAAGCCTTCCATATACAGAGATTTGAGAGCAATTAATTTGTCTTTGCCACCTCTTGCCTCAATGTGTTTATTAATTACATCATCAACACTCTGTGCCTGCACAAATTGCATAAAAACAATTCCTAAAACAAACACAACCAGCAGAACTATATTTTTCATTTTAATAAATTTATACGCAAGTTACTCAATCAATAATTTTTCTATGTGCCGTTTAACAATTAATTTAACCATCCTGAAAAGTTACCATGGATTTTTATGTAAAAGGAAATATTGTAGATATTTTATCTAAAAAGATTTATCAGGGAAGAGTATTTGTGGAGAATGGAAAGATAAAGTCTGTTGAGAAATTATCTGAGGGCCAGCTTGTATCAAATTTTATTATCCCTGGTTTTATAGATGCTCACGTACATATTGAAAGTTCTATGCTGGTGCCATCTGAATTTGCTAAGCTGGCAGTGGTGCATGGAACTGTCGCTACCATCAGCGATCCTCATGAAATAGCCAATGTTTGTGGCTTACAGGGAGTAGAGTTTATGATCGGGAATGGTAAAACAGTTCCTTTCAAATTTCATTTTGGCACTCCCAGTTGTGTGCCTGCAACTATTTTTGAAACCGCAGGCGCTGTATTAAATGCTGAGGCTGTTGACCTTCTTTTACAAAAAGATGAAATACATTATTTAAGTGAGATGATGAATTTTCCGGGCGTGCTGAATGGAGACGAAGAAGTGATGAATAAAATTGCGTCAGCAAAAAAATACAATAAACCTGTTGATGGCCATGCACCTGGATTAAGAGGTGGGCAGGCAAGAAAATATATTGATGCAGGCATCAGCACCGATCATGAATGTTTTACAAAAGAAGAAGCGCTGGATAAATTGAAATTCGGAATGAAAATTCTCATCCGTGAAGGAAGCGCTGCCAAAAATTTTGAAGCGCTTATAGAATTGCTGAATGATTACCCTGATAAAATAATGTTTTGCAGTGATGATAAACATCCGGATAGTTTGGTAGAAGGTCATATTAATTTATTGTGCCAAAGAGCTGTTGCCAAAGGGATTGATGTGTTTAAAGTGTTACAGGCAGCCTGTATAAATCCTGTGGATCATTATAAAATGAATGTTGGTTTATTAAGAGAAGGTGATTCCGCAGATTTTATTCTGGTTGAGGATCTTGAAAATTTTAAAGTTGTAGAAACATATATCAATGGTGAGCTGGTTGCTGAAAAAGGAATATCAAATATCAAAAGTGAAAGATCAAAAGTGATAAATAATTTTAATTGTGATGAGAAGCAGATCCTGGATTTTAAGTTCCAGGTTTTAAATTCTAAATCCCGGATCGATGTGATCGAAGCTTTGGATGGACAACTTATCACCAATAAAATAATGGTCATTCCAAAAGTTATTAATGAGGAAATAGTAGGTGATGTTGAGAATGATATTTTAAAAATGGTTGTAGTAAACCGTTATAAAAATTCTCCTGTTGCAAAAGCATTTGTAAAAAACTTTGAATTAAAACACGGCGCGATTGCCTCTTCAGTTGCACATGATTCTCACAATATAATTGCTGTAGGTGTTGATGATGAAAGTATTTGTAAAGCAGTAAACCTTGTTATCAAAGAAAAAGGTGGAGTTAGTTGTGTTGGAAACAGTGATATGATCTTGCCCTTACCAGTAGGGGGTTTAATGAGCAATGAAGATGGCTACAAGGTTGCGGAATTGTATACTGCAATTGACAAAGCAGCTAAAGATCTCGGATCAAAATTATCAGCGCCATTCATGACATTGTCTTTTATGGCTTTACTGGTTATTCCACATTTAAAACTGAGTGATCTGGGATTATTTGATGGAGATAAATTTGAATTTAGCCTCCCCTAAATCCCCTCCGGTAGCGGGACTTTGTCAACATACAAAACCCATGCATAAAATTATTTCTCTGCAACCTTTGCAGCAGTAACAGATAATGCAACGCTGTCAGTTCCCTTTGGTGCAAAATATTTTGTTTTGAAATTTTTTGATTGCCCCGGAGCAATAATTTCATAAACAGTTTCTTTATCTGTTTCCAGCAAAGTGCCTGTCTTACTGTAGAAATCTAATTTTACATCTACATCTTTATAAGAAGCAACTGTTGCATTATTGGTGATGGTTCCTTTTACAACAGTTTGCCCAAGTAAATTATGCCTGTCATGACCGGTGACGGTTAAAAATTTTTGAGGAGATTTTGTTTCTTTATCCTGCAGGCTTTCTTTGGTTGCTTCATAGCTGTTCTTTTCATTTTCAGCTTTTTTAGAATCATTGTTGTTGCAGGAAAAAATGACAAGTGAAGAAGTAAATATCAATATCAGCTTTCTCATCTTTAGTAAATTTTACACAAGAAAAGTAAAATAAATAAAACGGTATGTTAATACATCAGGTGGCGGCCATAAAAAATGGCCTGACACCTATGCTTCTGTTCCTAACCATAATGCGCCGCCAATAGTATTTCGTTTTGCTCCTGTAACAGATGCAAGAACATTGTATTCTTCTCTCCATCGTAAAGTGCCCATCAGCGCCATTATCAGCGCTTCTTTATACTTAATCAAATTTTCTTTAGGAATAATAACTTCAATATTTATCTCATTTAAAATTTCCTGCAATCTTTTAATAAGGAATGAATTAAAAGTCCCGCCACCAGTTATTAAAAGCTGTTCACTGACAACTGACGACTGACAACTGACTATAGCATTTTTTATTTGAACAGCAATATGCTCTACATAAGTTCTCATTGCATCTTCAATGCTTAATGATGATTGTTTTATTATTGGAAATACAGTTTCAACACCAAAATCGTTGGCCAATGATTTTGGATGCGGACATTTATAATATTCCAGGTCATTTAACTTTTGCAGCAATTCATTATTGACATTTCCTGTGGAAGCAATTTTTCCATCTTCATCAAATTGCAAATTCTTTTCTTCGGCCAGCATATTTAATACACGGTTGGCTGCACAAATATCAAAAGCAATAACATTATCACCTGTATGAATAGAAATATTTGCAATGCCACCGAGGTTTAAAAAATAAGTGTAGTCACCCAGCAATAGTTTTTCGCCTATAGGAACAATTGGTGCTCCTTGCCCACCAAAAGCAACATCTAACGATCTAAGGTCAGTAACCACAGGTAAATGTGTCTCAGTGGCTATTGCAGCGCCCTCGCCAAGTTGTGCTGTCATTAATTTTTTGGGTAAATGAAAGGTTGTATGGCCATGAGAAGAAATTAAATTAACCTGGTGATCAATATTATTTTTCTCTATAAATAAATTAACCTGGTTGCCAAGATAATGTCCGTATTCAATATGCAGCAATTGATAATCCAATGCATTTAAGCCCACAGCATTTTTTAGTTTGTTTATCCAATCATTATCATATTCATAACAATCAGCTTGTAAAATTTCGTAACTCCACTTGCCACCGTTTTCCTGCAGTTGTACAAAAGCAATGTCCAATCCATCAAGTGAACTTCCACTCATTAAGCCTATTACTTTATATACCATACTGCTTGTTTATTCGCTTTACTTTAAAAAATATATTTTTGTATTAACCGGAGATTATGTACTGTTCAAATTTATAACATTAATCCCCGCAGGCTGAGCAAATCACTTTAATAATTAATAATGGTTATCAATTTAAGCGAAGAACATTCTTTGATAAGTAACTGGATAAGTGAATTACGGGATGTTGATATTCAGGATGACAGACTTCGCTTCCGGTGTAATTTAGAGCGTATTGGTGAAGTGGCTGCTTATGAGATAAGCAAAAAATTATTATGGATTGAAAAAGAGGTAACAACACCTTTAGGAATATCTGCCGGAAAAGTTTTAGAAAAACAACCTGTACTGGCAACTATATTAAGAGCAGGATTACCAATGCACCAGGGTTTGCTAAATTATTTTGATAAAGCTGATAATGCATTTATCAGCGCATACCGCAAACATAATACTGATGGCAGCTTTGATATAAGTCTGGATTATATAAGTTGCCCGGAGATGGAAGACCGTGTGGTTATAATTTCTGACCCGATGCTGGCAACGGGTGCATCATTGGTAAAAACCATACAATTTATTCGTGAAGAGGGCAACCCTTCCGAGATACATATCGTTTGTGCTATTGCATGTACAGTAGGTATTGAGTATGTATTAAGAGCAGAGCCAAAAGCAACTATATGGTGCGGAGATATTGATGATGAATTAACGGCAAAAGGGTATATAGTTCCTGGCCTGGGTGATGCAGGTGACCTTGCGTATGGTGTAAAGGTGCAGATGTAATAGAGGTAAGATGTACGAGGTAAGATGTATGAGGTAAGATGTATGAGGTAAGATGTATGAAGGGCTTCAATTTTTTATTTCATAATTCTTATCTCTTACTTCATTCCATATAAGCAGCCCTTTTATAAAAAAAGTTGTCAATTATTTAGCTAACCATTCCCTTCAAAGAAAACAATAAAAAAACTTATCTTTAAGATTCTGAAATTTAGAAAATGAGAAAATTCTCCCTTGCCCTTACTGTAGTATGCTTATCATTTGCTGCCAATGCCCAGGATCAGCATTTTTCTCAATTTTTTGCCTCACCGCTAACTTTAAACCCTGCTTTAACAGGTAAGTTCGATGGAACACTAAGGGCAGCAGGAAATTACCGCAATCAATGGCCTGCCTTTAATAATGTGTATACCACTTCTACCTTAAGTGTCGATTTTTCAATATTGAATAAGATAATTCCGGAGAATGATACATGGGGTGTAGGGATTATTGCATTAACTGATAAAGCTGGGGGTGGGGTGTTAACCAATAATTACCTCGGCATTTCAACAGCCTATCATAAAGCTTTAAATGAAGATGGATTCAGTCAGATCGGGATAGGTTTCCAGGGTATGTATGGACAAAAAAGACTTGACTGGACGAAATTAGTTTTTGCCGATCAGCTTACTCCTTTTGGATTTGACCTTAGTGTGCCCAGTGCAGATATTTCAACATTAAATAATCCAAACATCAGTTATTTTGATGTTAATGCCGGAATTATTTATACAGCATCAACCAACGATAAAAATAATTTTTACCTGGGAGCTTCCATGTACCACATTAACCGGCCCAAGGAAAGCTTTAAAGGTGGTAACTGGAATATTAGTGCCCGTACAACAATAAGCGCAGGTGGATATTTTCCTGTTTCTGAAACGCTTACTTTGCATACCAGCGGTATTTACCAGGTGCAGGGTAAAGCAACGGAAACTACATTTGGTGGTGCTCTTTCATCAATGCTAAATAATGATGAGAATAATCCAACCGGTGTTTATGCAGGTGTATGGATGAGGGTTAAAGATGCACTTATTCCTTATCTGGGTTTAGAATTTGGGGGTATGCGCATTGGCGCTACTTATGATATTAATATCTCCAGCTTAAAATCGGGCTCTCAAAGCCGTGGTGGTATGGAGCTTTCATTGATCTATGTTAAGAAGCCCATTGATGGTAAGAATGTTCCCTGCCCTAAGTTTTAATTTTAATAAAATATAGTTTATTCAGGAAGCTCAGGTTCAATATGCCTGTTACTTATTTGCTTATCTTTTGTTCTGCGGATAATTTTCTGTAATGCATCCGTACATTCAGTAATTGCTTTTTCAAAAACATCACTGCTTTTTTTTACAAAGTGATCATTGCCCGGAACTTCGAGCCTTATCTCACATACATTATTTTGCGGATTGGATTCAGAGGCTGCATATAATGTAACATTAGCTCTTATTACTTTATCACTTTCCAACACAACCTTGTCAAGTTTTTCACGAATAAATTCTTCCAGATGATCACTTGCTTTAAAGCCAAGTGATTGTATAATAATATCCATACTGAATAATTTTTTTTATAGGAAGCTATTATTGTACCAGATTTAGACCTTTAATATTTGTCACTTCATCTCTGCAAAATATTTATGGAAGTATGGTATGGTTTCAATCCCTTTATAAAAATTAGCAAGATCAAATTTTTCATTTGGGCTGTGAAGATTATCACTATCTAAACCGAAACCCAGGAAAACAACTTTAATTCCTAATTCCTTTTCAAATAAAGAACAGATAGGAATACTGCCACCACCACGAACGGGGATCGGCTTTTTACCAAAGGTTGTTTCCATTGCTTTTGCAGCAGCCTTGTATGCTTTACTGTCAATAGGTGTCATATAAGGTTCACCGCCATGATGCTCAAATGCATTAACAGTAACACTTGCAGGGGCAATACTTTTAAAATAATTCAGCAGCAGCTTTGTTATTTTTTCTGAAGATTGATTAGGGACAAGGCGTGCAGAAATTTTTGCTGTGGCTTTAGATGGCAATACAGTTTTAGCACCTTCGCCCTGGTAGCCGCCCCAAATTCCATTTAGCTCCAGCGTTGGCCTAATGCCTGTTCTTTCATTGGTAACAAATCCTTTTTCTCCCCATAACTCTTTTACGCCGAGATCTTTTTTATATTCTTCTTCATTATAGGGAGCAGCGGCCATTAGTTTTCTTTCTTCATTAGTTGCCTCTACAACATCATCATAAAAACCGGGAATGGTAACATGGTTGTTCTCATCATGACAGGTTGCAATCATCTGTGCTAAAATTGTGATCGGGTTTGCAATAGCACCTCCATAAACACCACTATGCAGATCACGGTTTGGGCCTGTTACTTCTACTTCAATATAACTTAAACCACGTACACCAATATCAATGCTTGGGTTTTCTAAACTTATCATTGCAGTATCACTTATCAAAACCACATCAGCTTTAAGCAGCTCTTTATTTTGTGCAACAAATTTTCCAAGATTAGGCGACCCAACTTCTTCTTCTCCTTCAATAATAAATTTAATATTTGTTTCCATTGTGTTTGTCTTCATCATAGTTTCAAATGCTTTTATGTGCATATAAAACTGTCCTTTGTCATCGCATGATCCTCTTGCAAAAATCTTCCCGTCTTTTATTACCGGTTCAAAAGGCCCGCTGTGCCATAGTTCCAGCGGATCGGCAGGCTGAACATCATAATGCCCGTAAACCAAAACTGTGGGTTTGGAAGGATCAATTATTTTTTCACCCACAACAACTGAATGTCCTTCTGTTGGATAAATATCAACCTTATCAGCGCCCGCTTCAAGCAACCGTTGCTTAACTGCTTCTGCACATTTTATAAGATCCTGTTTGTGTTCTGTTTTTGCACTGATAGATGGAATTCTTAATAACTCTAATAACTCTTCTAAAAATCTATCCTTATTTTCTTCCTGGTAATCTTTCCAAGTTTGCATGATGCGGTAATTTATTCAATAAAAAATATGGATTACGAAAGTAAGTATTTCTGAACCATGATTTGGGGAGATTTATAGGATGAATGGGAAGAAATAATTTTATTGATTACACACTTATCAAATTAGATTAATGAAATCCATTTAATTTGTTAATCTACCCAAATCATAGTTCAGACAATTAACAGTTTGCATTAAATTTTTTTTTGGAAATAATTATTTTGTTATTATAAATTTGCTTTAGATTGCTTTTCAATTCATCAGCCTTTGTTTCAGTTGTATCATTTATAAAGATGCCTCTGATCAAAGGCTGAGTCTATTATACAGGCATCTTAAAAAATGCTGCATAGCGCTGCCATACATAATCCCAGTTCACAACATTCCACCAGTTCTCAATATAGTCTGCTCTTTTATTTTGATATTTTAAATAGTAAGCATGTTCCCAAACATCAAGTCCTAATAATGGAAACCCTTTTATCTCGCTGATGTTCATTAATGGATTATCCTGGTTTGGTGTTGAGCCGATTTTTAATACTTTATTATTATCTGCGTACAGCCATGCCCAGCCGCTGCCAAAGCGGTTCTTGCCTGCATCGCTAAATTGTGTTTTAAAATTAGCGAATGAAGTAAAACTTCCTTCTATGGCATTAAGTAATTTACCGGAGGGTATATTATTATTTTGTTTTGGGCGCATACTTTGCCAGAACATTTCATGGTTGTAATGCCCGCCACCATTATTACGAATTTTTGCAGAATATTTTGAAACATTTGAAAGGATATCTTCTAAAGATCCTGCAGAAATTCCTTCGGCCTGGGCTGCCTCTTTTAAATTTTTTGAATAGGCCGCTGCATGTTTTGTATAATGAATCTCCATTGTTGTTGCATCTATCACATTTTCCAATGCATCGTATTTGTAGGGCAATGGTTTTTGATCAAAGCCTGTTTTAAAAGGCGAGACCATACTGTTTTTAGTTGGAGAACATGATTCCAAAAACGAACCTATTGCGCCTGCGCCTATACTTGCGGCCAGGGTACCTTTTACAGAGGTTTTTAAAAAATCCCTGCGATCATTTTTATTAACTGTTTTCATAATTTTTTTATTTAAATGGTTGATTGTTTTCTTTTAATAAACCCTGATGTTTTTTTAAGCAATATATAGTATGCTTCTTTATTAAATAATTGCGAATCCCGTATTGCTTTATAAGTAAGAAAAGCGCCTACAGGAAGCAATACAATAACAGGCAGCCACATTCCGGTCATGGGGGTTAAGGTTTGCTGGCGAACTAATTTTTCACCAAAGGTACTTAGCAGGTGAAAAATTGTAAAGAAGAGTAATGCTACAAGAATTGGCATACCCAGTCCGCCTTTCCTGATTATAGAGCCCAGGGGGGCACCAATAAAAAGCAACACAAGGCAAGCTGCAGATAATGAAAATTTTCTATGCCATTCAACTAATATTGAACGAATGTTTCCATTGCTGTTTTCAAAGTCAGCGCCGGTAATTTGCATTGCGCTTTGTGAAGTGTTTACTGCATTAAGTGCGGTTTGATTTACACTTGTTTTTAAAGAATCGGGTATTAGCTCATCAAATTTCCTGACATTAATTTTATCTGCTGTTGCATTTTGTGATCCATTTTTTTTGTAATTCATATAGCTGAAAAAAGGGGCAAGCTCAGCCTTTGTCCTTCTTGCAAAAGAATCTTTATACCTGGCTAGAGAATCAAGTACTTTATCAAGCTGCCTAAGCGTTTGCATTTTAAAATTATTTTTGTAAAAGCTATCGGCTGTAAAGTGGATATCCAGCTGGCTAAGATCAAACAGTTTATTATATTCTTTAAAATTCAGTCTTATAAATTCATTATTAACACCGCCCGCTTGCACTTTCTCTTCGTAACGATAGCCATTTCGTAATTTGAATTCCATGAATTTTTTATCAGTACTCATTCTCATTATTCCTCTTTCAGAGATCACTGTATTATCCTGTGGGTTACCGGATTGCTCATAAATTAAAATATTATTTAAAATACTATCCTTTTCTTTTTTTGCAACCTTAATAGAAAAGCCTTTAAAGTCATTATAAAATACACCATCCTTAAGGTTGAAAGCAGGACTCTTTCGTAAGATGTCATTATAGATTGTGGCGAATTTTAAATTAGCAACAGGAATTACATAATTCGCAAAGAGAAAGGTTATAAAACATAATACAAGGGCTACAAAAAAAAGGGGCCGCATAAATCTTAGTAAAGAAATTCCGGAAGATTTGATCGCAACTAATTCAAAATTTTCTCCCAACTTTCCAAAGGTCATTATGGATGATAATAAAATGGCAATAGGTAATGCGAGTGTTACTAATGTTGCACTGGCATAAATTAAAAATTTCATAAGTGTAAAACCATCCAGTCCCTTGCCAACAAGATCATCTATATATTTCCAAAGGGTCTGCATCATTAATACAAACAGTGTAATAAAAAAAGTAACTATAAAGGGGCCAATAAAAGCTTTAAGGATCAGTTTATCTAACTTTTTTATCACAGAAAAACTATATTTAACTTTATAAGCAATGTATCTTTTTACAAATGGGAACGATAGCAAAAATACAGCTTTCACAACAGGAAATTGAGTTGGTAAATAATACACAATGGATATTAAGCAAACATATTATTACTAAAAAAATTTTTGAAATGTTTGGTGATCTTAATGAGATCATAAAGAAAGAAGCTGAGCCTTATAATTATTTATTTCCCGACAATATCAAATATCAAAATGGTAAGATCTCAAAGGGAGAAAATTATCAACTCCTGCCTTATATAATTTTGGACTATCCTTCTTTTTTTTGGAAAAACAGGGTGTTTGCTATACGAATAATGTTTTGGTGGGGGAATTTTTTTAGCATTACACTGCATTTATCGGGAGAACATAAAGAAAGATATATCAGCAATCATGCGGGGATATTTTCTTTTCTGCAGAAAAAAGATTTTTTTATTTGTGTAAATGAAGATGAATGGCAACACCATTTTGAAAAGGATAATTATCTACAGGCTTCAACAATTTCTTTATTGGAATTTAAAAAAATAAATGAGAAATTTTTTTTCAAGGTCTCGAAAAAAATATCTCTTGATCAATGGGAATGCGCAGATGAGTTTTTAATAAATTCTTTCAGGGAAATGCTTCAATTGTTACAAATCAGTTACCCAGCCGGTAAAAAAGATCTTTTACCTGGGTTTCCCAAAGCTGGCTCTGATCTTTAATTTCTTTCTTATCTGCAAAATCAGTGATGGTAAGGATAGTTTGGCTGGTGACCTCGGATTTATCTATTTTAAATTCAAAATATTCATCTTTTGGGGAATTTACCCAGTGGTAACGGATAAATTTATTTTCTTCACTTTCCATAATTTCAGCTTCTTCCCCATCAGAACCATCCCACGAAAAACTGAATAAACCCTCACGTTCTTCTACTTTATCAGCAAACCATTCCTGTAATCCTGTTTGGCTTGATAAAAAATCATACAAAATTCCTGGCGAACATCTAACCGGGTACTCTAATGTATACTTAACTTTCTTACTCATCTTTTATAATCTGTATTGTG
>JAYVEA010000085.1:0-15962 GCA_043749085.1 Chitinophagales bacterium | reverse complement strand
CAGCTAAAAGATTTTCTGTAGTTCTTTTTGGAACCAAAATAAATTTATGAGAACCGCATTGAGGACAAAGAAGTTTCTGGTCAGATTCTGCATTCATTTCCCGCAATAGCTTTCTCACATTATGCTCCTCACTTTTTCTCACCATTAGTTTTATTCCACCAATTGCATTGGATAAAAAAGGATCAATAGTAACTATATATTCATCCTTAAGATAGCATTCAATGCCCATAGCTCTTAACCTTGTCAATTGTATATTGGCATTAAAAAAGTTGTCGAATGTTTGTAGGATAACCAGTTCCATTTGAAACAAATTATTTATCACTTAGCATAACAGGAGAATTTCCTTTACCCATTATTATAATTTTTGAATTTTGACTTAGCGCAATTTCTTTCATTGCCTTTATCTGCTCATACTGCAACTGCTGAGCAGTTAGTCCAGTGTTTATGATGCGCTGATAATCGGCAATACCCTGGGCTTCCACTCTTTTTCTTTCCGCTTCCTGTTTTTCTTTTTGCAAAACAAATTCCATTTTTTTCGCATCCTGCTCGGCATTTATTTTTGATTCAATAGAAGCCTTTACCGAATTTGGAAGTGTAATATTTCTTACCAATAATTGTTCAAGCAGCAACCCACGCTTTTTAAAATCTTCTTCAATACTCCTGTAAATGCGTTGTTGAAACTCGTCACGTTTAGAGCTGAATAATTCAACCGCCTGGTAATAAACAGCATTATCACGGATCTTGGTCCGGGTAAGTGGCCGTACAATTTTATCTTTAAAATCAAGACCTGTTTGCTGTATTAATCTTGGAGCATCATCTGCAACAACCCTGTATAAAACAGTAAGGTCTATGGTCACTTCCAGACCATCACTTGCTAAAACACGAATGGCATCATCGCCTGATTTTTCACCTTCATCATGCACTCCACTCATTGTATAGTTCTGCGTTTTTATATCCACCTTTTTTATTTCATATAAGGGATTTACGAAATGAAGCCCGCTGTGCAGCACATCATTTTTTACACTTCCAAACAAAACCTTAATTCCAATCTCACCGGCATCTATTTGCACAACGGAGGAAATTAATATTCCAATTAAAATAAACAATGCACCAATGAGGCGGCCGATTTTGCCATAGCGATGCAAGACAACATTATTTTTTACAATAATTCCGGTTATACCGAAAATAATAAGACCAAGTATTATGAGTAACATAGCAGAAAGTTTAGAAAGCAAATATAAAACCTCTAAATCTCCCTAAAGAGAGACTTTGAAGTTTCTTTTAAAATTTAGTTTAATAAATTAAAGAGGGTTAGATTATTTATTATAATTCCAATCAGAATAAGAGGCATTGTGTGTTAGCAAGTCTCCCCTATCGGGGGAGATTTAGAGGGGCTGTGTATTTAACTATTCAGCATTAACGGCATTACCAGCATAAGCAGCTCTTCATTTTCATCGGCCTCTGTTGGTTTAATAATTCCTGCTTTAGTTGGCGTACTCAATTCAATTACTACCTCATCAGTATCAGCAGCATTGAGCATTTCAATTAAAAATTTTGCATTAAAAGCAATCTGCAAGTCTTCCCCATCATATTGGCAAGACATGCGTTCATTTCCTTCAAAGCTAAAATCAACATCCTGCGCTGCCAATTGTAATTCACTGCCGCTGATGCTTAATGCAACCTGGTTTGTGCTTTTGTTGCTGAACACACTAACACGACGAAGGGCACTTTGAAAATCATTTTTATTAACAGTAAGCTTGTAGGGATTGTCTGTTGGTATCACCACTTTATAATCAGGGAACCTTGCATCAATGAGTCGGCAAACCAGTTCGGTGCCATCATGTTTTACAAAAAGGTGATTGCTGTTGTAAGATATCTGCAACTCATCATCATTTTGTGGCAATGCGCTCTTTAATAAGTTCAAAGGTTTTTTGGGAACGATGAATGTATCCGTTTTAGGACAACTAACATCAGTTCTTTTAAAACGTACCAAACGATGAGCATCCGTTGCAACGCATGTCATTCCCTTGCTGTCAAGCTCAAAGAAAACCCCTGTCATAGCAGGTCTTAGGTCATCATTGCTTACAGCAAACAAACTTTTATTGATTGCAGTAACCAATGCGGAAGAAGGCATTGTAAAAGAAGTTGCAGCATCAGCAACCGGTTCTTTCGGAAAGTTATCGGGATTTTCTCCCATCACTTTATACTTACCATTATCGCTGGTTATCTCTACCCCGAAATTTTTATCAATATTAAAAGTGAGCGGCTGCTCTGCAATGTTCTTTAATGAATCAAGCAGGATTTTTGAAGGGATACAAACCTTGCCGCTGTCCTTCGCCTCAATGTCAAGATGAATTTTCATTACGGTCTCCAGGTCTGTAGCAACTACGGTTAGTTTGTTTTTTTCTATCTCGAACAAAAAATCTTCCAGTATCGGTAAAACAGTGTTGGCATTAATTACGCCGCTTATCTGCTGCAGGTGCTTTAGTAACTGAGACGAGGAAACGATGAACTTCATATAATGTTATTATTAGAGAACCAAAGATAAAAGATTGCGGTTAATGATTTCAAGATAATAAAAATAAATTTGAGCAATGATTAAAAGGCTTTCAAAAGAGCAGGTACTGCCGAAAATCAAGCAATACTGTGCTTACCAGGAAAGATGCCACAGCGAAGTAAAACAAAAACTCTATTTATTGGGGTTATATAAAAAAGATGTGGAGCAGCTGATGGCACAACTAATTGAAAAAAATTACCTTAACGAAGAACGCTTTGCCATACAATATGCCGGAGGAAAATTCAGGATGAACCAATGGGGAAGAGTAAAAATAAAGTATGCACTGCGGCAGAAGCAGGTTAGCGAATACTCCATTAAAAAAGCGTTGAAAGAAATAAGTGAGACTGATTATAAAAAGACCTTACAAAAACTCGCAGAGCAGAAATTAAAAACATTGAAAAGTGAAACAAATGTTTTTAGCAAGAAGAAAAAGTTACAGGATTATTTATTGCAGAAAGGTTACGAGGTTAAGATTATAAAAGAGGTAGTGAATAGGATATAATATTTTAACCATAGATATTCTGCCAAATGAAAGGAATTTAATTTAATAAATATTCAACTATTCTCGTTCCTAATGCTAAACTAAAAAATGCAACAGCCCCACCGACTAAAAATAGTAAAGCTGCTTTAAGAAATTCTATCTGCAAAATTTGCCGAAGTGCTTTGGTTCCGGTAATAAAACGGTAAATCAATATGACAATTAACATAGGAATTGATAAGTGAATTAGCTGTAGAAAAGCTGCTGCTATTATTAATAAACCAGGAATAATTGAAAACCCAATTGAAGATAGTACTTCAGTAAATTTCGTTGTTCGAAGTAACATCCTTACACCAATTAAATAATATACAAGCGAAGAAATAAGCCAAAAAAATATTTCTCCCTGAAAACCTATAACAAAAGGCTCCAGGGGATTATGCCATTGATTTATTTTGTTTCTAATAATACCAGCTATTCCATGAGAGAGAGCTATAAAAAATACTATAAATACTGCAGTTAGGATTGAGTTTTTTACTTCACTATAAACCTTTGAATGAAATGTGCAGACTTTAATGATATTTTTAGCCAAGAGTACAAAGAAAACTTTTTCCATATTAATATTTATGCTTTTGCCTAAACACATCCGCCAACAGAATAAAACTAATAAATTACATCAACTTCCGAAAATAGTATTGTACAAAATTGCCATCACATTTTTCTTCTCAATCCAATAACTTTACATCATGTCTTCTCTTACCGTATCCATTATACAAACCAACCTTCATTGGGAGAATAAAAAAGCAAACCTTGATATGCTTGCTCAAAAAATTGAGAGCATACGAGAGAAAACAGAAGTGGTTATTCTCCCTGAAATGTTCAGCACAGGCTTTAGTATGCAGCCCGAATTACTTGCAGAAAAAATGGATGGAGAAACTATTGAATGGATGAAGAAGATGGCTTCCTCAAAAAAAATAATTCTTACAGGCAGTGTAATAATTGAGGACGATGGAAAATATTTTAACCGCTTGATCTGGATGCAGCCCAATGGTGAATATGGTGTGTATGATAAACGACATTTGTTTGCGTATGCTGATGAACACCATCATTATTCCGCAGGAAATAAAAGATTAATAGCACAGGTAAAAGGTTGGAAAGTAAATCTTCAAGTTTGTTATGATTTGCGCTTTCCAATTTGGGCAAGACAGCAATCTGCAGTCGAATATGATGTATTGGTCTATGTTGCCAACTGGCCCGAAAGAAGAACTACAGCATGGAAAACTTTGCTGCAGGCAAGAGCAATAGAAAATCAGTGTTATGTTGTTGGTGTTAACCGTGTTGGTGTTGACGGCAATAATATTCATTATAGCGGCGACAGCATGATCATTGATCCTCTCGGTGAAATTCTTTATCAAAAAACAAATGAAGAAGATGTTTTTACTTTTACCTTGCAAAAAGAAAAACTGCATGAGGTGAGAGAAAAATTCCCCTTCTGGAAAGATGCTGACACTTTTAATATTCCCGGCTAATTATGCGTACCATATTTACAACTGATAAAATTTTTACCGGCTCGGACTGGCTTCCTGACCATTCAATTGTTATAGAAAATGATTTAATAGTTGATGTGCTTCCGATGGTTTCATTGTCTTCTGAAAAAACTATTGCCAGGCATCTGCCCATCATCGCTCCCGCATTTATTGATGTGCAGATATATGGCGCTGCCGGAAAATTATTTGCAACCTATCCAACTGCCGATAGCCTTCAAAAGCTATACGAACACTGTGTAGCAGGAGGCACCCATTATTTTTTACCCACAGCTGCTACCAATACAATGGAGGTATTTTATAAATGTATTGATGCAATTAAAGAGTATTGGGATAAAGGTGGAAAAGGAGTGGCAGGCTTTCACGTTGAAGGTCCCTGGATAAATAAATTAAAACGTGGTGCACACATTGAAAATTTGATTCATTCGCCAACATTAGATGAAGTAAAAGAGTTGCTTGCTAACGGAAAGGGGGTAATAAAAATGATAACATTAGCGCCTGAAGTTTGCAGCCAGGAAGTTATTGACCTAATTGTATCAAATGATATAATTGTTTCTGCAGGGCATAGCAATGCAACTTTTGCAGAAGGGACAAATGCATTTGATAATGGCATTGCAACAGCAACGCATTTGTTTAATGCAATGAGCCCGCTGCATCATCGTGAACCGGGATTGCCTGCTGCTGTTCTCCAACATTTCACTGTAATGGCCAGTATAATTCCTGATGGTTATCATGTAGATTTTGAAATGATAAGTATTGCAAAACAGATAATGAACGAACGACTATTCATAATTACAGATGCAGTTACAGAAACCAATGAAGGTTTATATCCGCATCAATTAGTGGGAGATAAGTATGAATCAAATGGAATACTAAGCGGATCAGCATTAACGATGGCAAAGGGAGTAAAAAATCTTATTGATAAAACAGGGATTGACCTATCGGAAGCCTTGCGAATGGCTTCTTTATATCCTGCAAGATTATTAGGAATGAGCAACACTTTGGGAATGATAAAAAAAGGTTACAAAGCCGATCTTGTTTTTCTGGACGATGCTTTAACTGTTATTTAGAACTTATTTGTTGGCCTTTATTTTTTATCAATTGTTTTACAAATTCCATTTTTCTATCAATATCTTTTCGTGAACTTTCTACTGTTGGCCCAACATAAATATCAGGCACAACCCCTGTCCCTGTTTTTTCTACATGGGTATATTGTACCAACCTGAACAATGGTAACCGTACTCTAAGCTTTGTGTTGGGTAAAGTAATATCAGGGATCATGATGCCGGAATTACCATGCCAGCCGCCGCCTGTATTTTCGCCAACAAGTGTAATGTTGCTTTGACCCTTAACAGCATTACAAAAGAGAGACGATGCAGAAAAAGTAAGGCCGTTTGTAAGAACATATACATCTCCTGTATAATGATTTTTGCTTTTGGGATTTATAGTATGCCTTTCCCAATAACCGAAATGATAACGTCCGTCTCTTCCCTTTTTAGTAAACAGTAACAACCCAATATTATTAAAAAAGCCCGACTTAATATATTTTGTATACGGGGCGAAATTTTTGCTGATAGCCACTGCTGTATCGGCTACTTTAAAAGAAGTCTTTCGAAGATATTTTGCTAGAGCAACATAATTAGAAATATCACCTCCGCCATTAGCCCGAATGTCGATCACAAGATTTTTAGTATTATTTTTTCTTATTGATTTAAAAGAGCGCCTGAAAAAACTTTTGAGATGACTGCCATCGGCAAAACTATTTATTGCCATTACAGAGACGTCATTGTTCGTTTGTAGTGAACGTACATTCTCCAGTTTTTCCTTTCGTGTTAAATGCCTTTGTTTTATTGGTGGAAAATTTTTTATCTTTTTTAATGTATCCTCGTTAAGGCCAAACAATGGCAAAGAAGTTTTTTTTTCTTTACCCAGGCTATCAATATATTTAACCGAATACGTTTTGTAGATGCCAAAAATATTGCGGTGAAAATAAGGAAAGCTTGTACTAATCCTGATGTAGTTAACATTATCTTCATAGCCATCCTCAACAAGATAACTGAACATTTTTTTTATCATGTCACGGTTTCTCATACCATTTATTGATGTGATGAGCATTCCTTTTTTAATAGCGGAATCTTTCCGGTCGAGGTTTGCGGTAACCACCATCGTATCTTTCCAGATTTTTAAATACAATGGAAAAGAAGGAATTTTTTTGTTCCTTATAAAATTATTCCATCCCTTACTCATGTTAAAACTCGTATGCCCGCAATGAATTTTATTTGTAAGAGGTGCTAAAATTTTCCAGCCGAATTGCAACTCGGTCATCGAATCAGAAATGTTTTTATATCCCTCATCAAAATAATAATCCATGCTGTCTTTGGGAGTATACCAGTAAAGTGATGGATGTTTTGTTTCAAGAATATTCCGGAGCAATGTATAATCTTCCTGCAATTTTCCTTTTGGAAATTTTTTATCAGCACTATAGTTTTTGGATACAGAACAACTTATTAAACCAATGCAGCATATCAATATAAAAAAAATATTTGCGGCTTTCATTCTTTCGGATATCGTTATTTATTAAATGCATTCCAGCCCTGGGCTGTTAGCTGATGTTTATTGCCTCCTTTCGTAATGATATTTGTTCCTTCCTCTTTTTCGGTTACGTAACCAATTACACTTATCTGTTCATTCAAAACCATTTTATCATAATCACTTTGGGCAAGTGTAAAAACCAATTCATAATCTTCGCCACCGCTTAATGCGCATGCGGTTGGGTCTATCTCAAGTTTGTAAGCAAACTGTCTTGCAAGATCATTCACCGGAATTTTCTCTTCATATAAAACGCAACCAACATCACTTTGTTTACAAATATGTAAAACCTCGCTGCTTAAACCATCGCTTACATCTATCATAGAAGTAGGCCTTAGTTCGTTGGCAGCAAAAAATTCAATGATATCTTTTCTTGCTTCCGGCTTTAAAATTCTCCCGATAATATAATCCTGGTTTTCAAGATCGGGCTGAACGCCTTTTGTTTCTAAAAAAACTTTCTTCTCTCTTTCCAATAAAGTCAGCCCCAAAAAAGCCCCACCAAGATCTCCTGAAACACATATCAGATCCGCTTTTTTTGCGCCGCTTCTTGTTACATATTTATCAGGAGCAACTTCACCAATGGCAGTAACTGAAATTATAAATCCTTTTTGTGAAGTGGAGGTATCGCCGCCGATAAGATCCACTCCGTATTTATCGCAGGCTGCATAAACACCTTCGTAAAATTCATCTAATGCTTCTACGCTAAACCGGTTGCTGAATGCAATGCTTATTGTTATTTGTGTTGGTGTTGCATTCATAGCGTAGATGTCACTTAAGTTTACTACAACGCTTTTATAGCCTAAATGTTTCAAAGGAGTATACATCAGGTCAAAGTGAATTCCTTCAATAAGCATATCAGTTGTAATAACTGTTTGCTTTCCAAAGTGATCAATTACGGCCGCATCATCTCCAACACTTACAATTGTTGACGCATTTTTAATCTCATTATTTTGAGTGAGATGATCGATCAGGCCAAATTCACCGAGTGTTGATATTTCTGTTCTTTCGTTGCTCATAATTGTTTCCTGTTATTTATTATCTCCAACAATTCATCATGAATTTTTCCATTTGTTGCAACAATATGTGGCTGGTATGGAGAATAATGATCTCCTTTAAAATCGGTTACTTTTCCGCCTGCCTCTTCTACAATTAAAAATCCTGCAGCGCTATCCCATGCGGCTAATTTATGTTCATAAAATCCATCAAACCTGCCTGCTGCAACCCAGCAAAGATCAATGGCAGCACTGCCTAATCTTCTTACCGGCACACCCTTTCTTATCAATTTTTCAAAAACCTGTATCGGTCCATTCGGCTCATCTAAATAAGTATAAGGGAAGCCGGTTACCATGCAGCTTTTAATAACTTCTGTTTTATCGCTTACTGTAATTTTTTTATCATTCAATGTTGCGCCTAAATTTTTTTCTGCAAAAAAAAATTCATTCATATTGGGATTATACACTGCACCTAATATCATTTTGCCCCTATGCTCTAGGCCAATACTAACGCAGCAAATGGGGATGCCATTGGCAAAATTTACAGTACCATCTATAGGATCAATTATCCATTTATATTCACTATCCATTTTCATTTCGCCGGCTTCCTCGCTCAAAATAAAATGATCCGGAAAATCCTTTTTAATAATATCAATGATTACTTTTTCTGATGCATGATCAGCTTCTGTGACTAAATTATTAATCCCTTCTTTATTTGAAATTTTAAAAGAACCATTAAAGAATCTTCTAAGTTCATTGGCACCCGCTTCAGTGGCTTTCAGCAACGTTGATTTTAACATGGCGCAAAGATAATTTGTCTGAACCACGATTAGGGTAGATTTTTTGATCGTAAGATTTCATCAACATTATTTTGGAACGATTGGAAGAATATTATTAAACAATCACTTATTGCAGCAATACAATATTAATTTAGCTGTTATTAATGTAAAGCTTGCAACTCTCCATAATCATAGTAAATTATAATGTAAAATATTTTTTAGAGCAATGCATTTGCTCTGTACTAAAAGCTATTGAAAACATTGAGGCAGAAATTTTTGTTGTCGATAATAATTCATCCGATGGAAGCAAAGAGTTTTTCAAGGATAAATTTAAACAGGTAAAATTTATCTGGAATAAGGAGAACATTGGTTTTTCCAAAGCAAATAACAGGGCTTTAAAACAAGCCGCGGGAAAATACATTTTATTTTTAAACCCGGATACTTTACTGCCGGAAGATGGTATTGAAAAATGTATTTCCTTTTTTGAATCACATTCTGAGGCTGGAGCATTGGGCATTAAAATGCTGGATGGTTCGGGTATTTTTTTAAAAGAAAGCAAACGATCATTTCCTTCTCCTCTTACCTCTTTTTATAAGCTATCAGGATTGGCAAGGTTATTTCCGCGGTCTAAAGTTTTTTCAAAATATCATTTGGGAAACCTCGATGAAAATAAAAATCATGAAGTTGATGTGCTGGCGGGAGCATTCATGATGATACCAAAAAAAATAATTGATACAGTAGGCAGTTTTGATGAAGATTTTTTTATGTATGGAGAAGACATAGATATTAGTTACCGCATCCAGGAAAAAGGGTATAAAAACTTTTATTTTGCAGAAAGCCGTATCATTCATTTTAAAGGCGAAAGCACAAAAAGAGGCGGACTTAATTATGTAAGGTTATTTTATCAGGCCATGAGCATTTTTGCCCGTAAGCATTATGGTAACAGGGCATTATTTTTTAATATATTAATTCAGGTAGGAATATTAATAAGAGCATTTCTTTCAGCCGTAAAAAGATTTATTAAATGGATTGGAATGCCTGTAATTGATGGTGCTGTTATATTAACGGGTTTTTGGGCAGTTAAATTTTTCTGGAATTTATATATAAAGCAGGATGTAAATTATTCTTCCAATATGCTCAGCATTGCGTTTCCTGTTTTTACTTTCATCTTTTTAGTTGCTTCGTATTATTCGGGATTATATGACAATGGATTTAAACAGAAAAGATTAAATCACTCTACCATAATTTCTGTTTTAATACTCTTATCTGTATATGCTTTGTTGCCTGAGGGTTTGCGCTTTTCAAGAGGGATATTAGTGTTTGGATCATTGCTCGCTTTTATATTAATGGCAGTAATAAGATGGTTATTATTAAGATGGAAAGTAATTGAGAAAGATGAAAAAAGTGAGGAACACAAGCAAACTTTTATTGTTGGTACAGAAAAAGAATTTGAGGAAGTGAATATCATAATGCAAAATGCCGGAATGGAGGAAAGGGTTCTTGGCAGGGTAGAGGTAAATGGAAACAAAACAAATGCAACAGGAGATATTGAAGACCTTAAGGAGCTTGCGAAAACCTATTCAATAAAGGAAATAATTTTTTGCGAAGGCGCATTATCTTTTAAAAAGATCATTGAAATGATTACAGATATTAATAAACAGGTAAGAATTAAATTTCACGCAGCTCACTCATCCGGAATAATTGGAAGTGATAGTAAAAAGACAAGCGGTATATTTATTTCTTCGGATAAAAAAATTAAATTATCACTTGCCATAAGCAGGAGAAATAAAAATTTAATGGATGTGGTTATTTGTATAGTTTTTATACTAACATTTCCTGTTCATTTATTTCTACAAAAAAAGCCTGTATTGTTTTTCAGAAATGTTTTTGACATACTATTTCTTAGGAAGACGTGGGTGGGATATGCACTTCAGGAAGCTAACCTGCCCAAAATAAAAAATGGCGTTCTTACTACCACGGGTCTTCCCTCTTCTCTAAATACTTTGCCAATAGAAAGTCTTTTGGCTTCTGATAAATGGTATGCGATTGATTATGATGTTTGGGAAGATGTAAAAATGATCTGGCGGGGATATAAATTCCTGGATGCATAAAAAAGCCACCCATAAATTGCGGATGGCCTACACTAACCCAAAGTATAATTTATGCAGCAGCTACTTCTGCGATCTTAGCTCTTATCTTTCCTTCCAGTTCTGCAGCCAGTTCAGGATTGTCAATCAGTAATTGTTTTACTGAATCACGCCCCTGTCCTAGTTTGGTGGTATCATAACTAAACCAGCTTCCGCTTTTTTGTATAACGTTCAGTTCAACACCCATATCAATAATTTCACCTGTTTTGGAAATTCCCTGGCCAAACATTATATCAAATTCTGCAACACGAAAAGGTGGGGCAACCTTATTTTTCACCACCTTAACTTTAACCCTGTTACCAACTGATTCATCACCATCTTTTATTTGTGCCATCCTGCGGATATCTAACCGAACAGAAGCATAAAATTTTAATGCATTCCCACCTGTTGTAGTTTCAGGATTACCAAACATAACTCCTATCTTATCACGAAGCTGGTTAATAAAAATACAGCAGCTGTTTGTTTTGCTTATTGTAGCAGTAAGCTTACGGAGGGCCTGGCTCATCAGCCTCGCCTGCAATCCCATTTTGCTGTCACCCATTTCACCTTCCAATTCTCCCTTTGGTACAAGGGCCGCAACAGAATCGATCACTACTACATCCAATGCGCCGGAAAGAATAAGGCGGTCAGCAATTTCCAAACCCTGCTCTCCATAATCCGGTTGGGAGATCAAAAGATTATCTACATCTACGCCTAATCGTTTGGCATATGAAGCATCAAAAGCATGCTCTGCATCAATAAAAGCACACATGCCGCCTTTCTTCTGCGCCTCTGCAATTACATGTATGGCAAGTGTTGTTTTACCTGAAGATTCAGGGCCATAAATTTCAACCACTCTTCCTTTTGGTAAACCACCGATGCCAAGGGCTACGTCTAATCCAATAGAACCTGTGGAAATAACTTCCTGTGGTTCCTGTGATCGTTCATTCATCATCATCACACTGCCTTTCCCAAAGTCTTTATCTATTTTATCAATAGTTAATTTTAATGCTTTTAATTTTTCTGCGTTGCTCATTGTGTCTGTTTTAATTGATGTATCTAAGTTATTATTTATTCAAAGATAGAAAAGAAAACTTATAAACACTAATTATTTTAGTAATTTAATGATAAAATATTTAGTGAGTGGAATTGAGCATATAAATTATTACCATTGAATACCAGGCGAACATGTCTCCGTAATAAAATTTACTTCTTCTCATTATACGGGAACTTTCTTGATGCGTTCCTCATTAAAGCATTTACAAGATTTTCAGGAGAACTTCCAACGCTTCCCTGCGCAACATAATCATATTTCCAGATCAGATCTCCCTGCTTTGCCTCATGAATATTAATAGTAGTAGTAACATTGTTTGTAGAGCCCCATGCACCAATAAGAACACCCACCGCAATTGCTGCGCCTTCGCTCATGGGCTTATCCATCCTGGTAATGTTTGAAATAACAGCATCCACGCCTAATATTTTTGCAATAGATTCTTTGGATTTTAAGCGGATATCTGTATACGTTAGTCCCGCTTCTTTTAAAATAGAATTGGTTTTACTTACATCCTGAAACTTTACAGTATATTTAAATTTTTCGCTACGCCGCAGGAACCAACTATACATTTTATCCTGGATGGCATACGCAGTTGCCTCTCTATTCTTCTCCAGTTCATCGGCAGCCATCTTTTTGGATTGATTAGGTCTGAGCATAATCGTTACGTCTGCCGGAAGAATAGCTACTATTTTATGCTTTGCAGCAACATCATTAAATTCGCCTGACTTATAAATTTTTGGGCCACATGCAGTAATAAATAGTATTAATAATACAAAAGGAATTAAGAATTTTTTCATTTAAGATTTATTAGAGTAATGACGGCAAAAATAATTTTTTTTACTTTATTCCTTGAAGAAATAAAACTTATTACAAGAAATTTGTGGCATCATTTTATCTTATTAATTAAAAAATAAAACTATGCAATGGTTAGGCAGAAGAGAAAGCAGTAATGTTGATGATCAACGCGGCGTTAGTGGAGGTGGCATTGCTACAGGCGGCGGTGTTCTTGGGGTTATATTTTTACTCGCAAAATTTTTACTTGGCGGAGGCAATACCTCTGATCTGCAACAGGTTTTTCCGCAAGGTGGGCAGCAACAGGAGATGACAACGGAACAAAAAGCCGCGGAAGATAAAGAAGCAAGCTTTGTAAAAGTAGTGCTTGCAGATACTGAAGATGCATGGGATAAAATTTTTGGCGACATGGGCAAGACATACACTAAACCCACGTTGGTTTTATTTAGAAACAGCATACAATCAGGATGCGGCGGGGCCAGTGCACAAACAGGTCCGTTTTATTGCCCTGCCGACCAAAGACTTTATATCGATCTTTCGTTTGCTGAGGAATTAAAGTCCAGGTTTGGCGCTGCCGGAGATTTTCCCATGGCTTATGTAGTTGCTCATGAAGTGGGGCATCATATTCAATATCTTTTAGGGTTAGCAGATAAAATGGAAAAGATCCGCCAACAGGTTAGTGGGACAGCATATAATAAATATTCAGTAAAGATGGAATTACAGGCAGATTTTTATGCAGGCGTATGGGCGCATTATGATCAAAAAATGAAAAATGTTATTGAGGCAAAAGATATTGAAGAAGCATTAAATGCTGCCAGCGCAATTGGGGATGATCGCATTACACAAGGTAGAGTTTCACCCGATGCGTTTACACATGGCACCTCTGCGCAAAGAATGTATTGGTTTAAGAAGGGCTACGAAACCGGAGATATAAAACAAGGAAATACCTTTAATGCAGGTGATCTGTAAAAATTTTACATTTAATATTTCCCGGAATATAATACTGATGATCTCTTTACGGGGAAATTAATTATCGTCTGATCTTTTTCCTGAATCATTACCACCGCCAGTATCGTCCTGGGATGCCCGAGCATCTTCTTTTGGATGATCCTGATCTTTAGATGGTGCAGGATTTTTCTTCGGTTGCTTTACTGTTCTTTCATTTTGTTCATCATAGCCCGCATTGGTTGCAGCGCCTTTCTTATCTCCTTTTTCAGCCTTACGGCTTTCGTAATATTTTTTTGATCTTGGATTCATATTATAATATTATTTATGAAACATGTTTTGATGTGTGAAGTAAAACTATTTTCCAACACTATTCATCATTACCTCAGGATAACGGGTTCCTGCTGCAACATTTTTAGGTGCTACAGTATTTATTTCCTTTAAATCTTTTTCTGTAAGTTGAATATTCACTGCGCCAACATTTTCTTCTAAATATTGTATACGTTTGGTTCCGGGAATTGGAAAAATAAAATCTTCCTGTGCCATTACCCAGGCCAATGCCAATTGAGAGGGCGTGCATCCTTTTTCACCTGCAAGCGTTTCAATTTTTTTTACTAATTCTAAGTTCTTATTAAAGTTTTCTCCCTGGAAACGTGGCGAATTTTTGCGATAGTCATCGGGTGCAAAATCTTCAAACCTTTTATATTGCCCGGTTAAAAAACCACGCCCCAGCGGACTGTAAGCAACAAAAGCAATTCCCAGTTCTTTACAGGTTTGTATAATTTCATCTTCAGGGTCACGGGTCCATAAACTGTATTCACTTTGCAATGCAGTAATTGGATGAACTGCATGTGCTCTTCGTAGCGTATCAATATTAACTTCACTCAATCCAATACCTCTTACTTTCCCCTGCGTTACTAATTCTGCCATAGCGCCAACCGTTTCCTCAATCTCTGTATTTGGATCTTTCCGGTGTAAATAAAAGATCAATAACATCAGTCCCTAATCTTTTTAAACTTCCCTCACACGATTGCTTACATATTCCGGCTTGCCATTTATGCCTCTGACATTTGGATTATTTACATCTCTTACTATTCCAAATTTAGTTGCAAGCGTAATATTTTTTCTAAAATCTTTTATTGCTTTTCCTAGCAATTCTTCATTAGTGTAGGGGCCATACATATCTGCTCAAAAAAAGTGATGCCGAGTTCATAAGCCTTATGAATTGTTTTTATTGATTCATCATTGTTTCGCTCACCATAAAAATCACTCATGCCCATACAGCCTAATCCTAATTCTGATGCAGTTAATCCTTCTCCGCCTAATGCTTTTATCTTCATAAAATATTATTATAAGATTGTATTTATTTATGTTTGAAGGCCTGTATTTCCTGTTCATGCTTTTTTGCAGCATCAATACTGGCAAATGTTCCAAGGTTTCTTCACTTATTTGTTTTCGGATCTTTTTTTCGTGAATAGATCCTGTACTCCCCGGATTTCAATTTTCTTATCATACAATAATTCTTTAAAGATTACAATACACATGCCAGCCACTTAGGTATAATTTATGCTGAGGAAAATTTAAATTTATAATCATGAAAAGTTCACGTAATGAAGATAGCAAACAAAGCAAACAGGGAGTAACCAATAAACCCATTCCTGAAATAAGAGATAAAATGGATGCCCGGCATAACAAAGAATCTAATAAAAATAATCCGGGAATTTCACAAAAACGGGGAAATAAGGAACCAAAGAATAATTAGTGGGCAGCAGGTTCCGCACTCTCTTCTGAAGGCACTTCTTCACTCTCTTCTGTTTCTTCAGCAGGCGGTGTTATATTTTTTGTTGTAAGCTGAAACTTTGTATTCAGGCTTATTTCATACATTTTGTCCTTAATGATTTTTTTTGTGTTCTCATCCTCTAAAAGCACTGAGGCGAGGTTCATTGCCAATGGCGAGCCACTGATAACATTGCTTACCCTCCCGTTTGTAAGCTGGATAGTAAACTTATATCCTGCTTTTCTTCCAGTACCTGCTCTTTCAAAATCAACACGATTTAACGTTAATACCTGCTCTTCAACAGCCGATTTTTTTAAATGGATGTTGATAAA
>JAYVEA010000084.1:0-15993 GCA_043749085.1 Chitinophagales bacterium | reverse complement strand
TGGCCTGTATAATTTTATGATGACAGCCCCCGGCATCAGTGACCTTGTAAAAAGGTCTTCGGGTTTTGCTGTAAAGCGTAGTATGCCGACGATGTATAAAACGACGCTGAAAAAGTGGTATGAAAAACATAAGCTAGGAGTTGAAAACCTTAAACGTTCAACGTTAAACGTTAAACCTGTGTACCTTTTCTGTGATGAGTTTACAAATTATAATGATACAGAGATTGGGATCAAAGCCATATTACTTTTAGAGAAACTCGGATACGAAGTAATTATTCCAACGCATGAAGAAAGCGGCAGGGCATGGCTTTCAAAAGGGTTATTGCGAAAGGCAAAAAAGATCGCCAATAAAAACATTGGTTTATTAAGTCCGTTAATCAATGCAGATACGCCATTGATCGGTATTGAGCCTTCGGCCATTCTTACATTCCGTGATGAATATATTGATCTTGCAGATGATGAGCATTTTGAAGCAGCTAAAAAATTAGCAGCGAATGTTTTTATGATTGACGAATTTATTGCTGCTGAAATTGACAAAGGAAATATCAGTAAAGAACAATTCACCAAAGAAAAAAGAAATATACTACTGCATGGGCACTGTCAGCAAAAGGCATTGTCGTCTGTTCTTCACTCTAAAAAAATACTGTCGCTACCAGAAAATTACAGTGTTGATGTAATTCCTTCCGGTTGTTGTGGTATGGCGGGTTCCTTTGGTTATGAAAAAGAACATTATGAATTATCGATGAAGATCGGTGAACTGGTTTTATTTCCGGCCGTTCGCTCACATGCTGATAGTATTATTGTTGCGCCGGGCACCAGCTGCCGCCACCAGGTAAAAGATGGCACAGGGCGCAAGGCTTTGCACCCTGTGGAGGTTTTGTGGGAGGCTGCCTCACCCACCTTACTCCCTCTCCAATAGAGAGGGCAGCCCTTTATTTTTTCTCAACTTCATAATCTGATGGTAGTAATTCTGCCATCTTACACCAGCCCCAATACCCGGACGTCATGATATTTAAAGGATCAAAATACAAACCATTGGCTTCTATAATTAAAGGTTCCTCTTTCACCAAAAAAAATTCAGACGTCTGAAATGTGCTACGGGGATTTCCCAGCCTGGTTTGACGAACATATTCAGACCTTTCTTTTGCATTCTTATAGACCAGCCTTAAAGAATTTGCGAAATAGAAAATCATTTGTTTTGTGGCAGTATCAAATGAACATGCATCTTTAAAGGAAAAATTTTTGTTGTTAACAAGGTCAATATATTGGGGAATATTTTTTACGTAGTCTTCGGGGCCTGCGGATGTTTTATACCAATTGTTGTCTGCAATTATTGTTTCAGGAATGTGTCCTTTGCGGTAAATTTGATCAAAGACACTATCGGTATTAGTAACCCGTATTTTTTCCCTTACATCAAAACCTTCAGCAGCTGTATTATTATTATATATTGATCGCATAAAATGCATAACAGATCCATCATAAGCTTCCTTCCTGTTTCTTTCCCATTTTAGTTCTTTGTGTTTACTTTTTGTATTAAGATCTTCAAACCCTGTATAACCTATATAACTCTGCAGGCCTGCCTTTGCATCGTATAAAAATTCTTCTAACTGGTAGCGCACGTTATACCCTAATGCTTTATTACGAATTATAAGATTGCCATGGGAGTATGCTTTTAAAATACGGTTTGTTTTGTCGTAAAAAAAGCGGAGTACTTCAGGGTTCTCTATTTTGCACATTGAAGCAAAATCAGAAGTGCCTATAAAATTATTAGTAAATAATCTTCCCCATTTTTGCCAGCCATCTTTTTCAGGCGCCATTATTTTTATTTCGGCGAGATCTGTTTTCCGGGGGAATAATTTAATGGAATGAAATGCATTGATGTTTTCCGGGGTGATCTTTATAGACCCAGTTGCAAAACCTGAGTAAGAAATAACCAGCTCAAAATTTTTTTCCGTTATTCCGCCAATTACAAATTTACCTTCACGGTTACTTGTAGTTCCCCTGGTAGAGTTATTAATAAAGACACTTGCGGAGGGAAGCTTGCTGTTATCAGTTCCGTTTATCACAACACCTGTAATTGTGCCTTGTGACCAGGCTTTAGAAATTATTAAAATAAAAATGAAGAGATATTTCATTGCAGCAAAACGATCAAAAAAGGTAAGTGAATTTATTTATTATACCCAGGTCCTTTTATAAATCTCCCGGGTTTTGCATTTGTATGCTCACCATCTTTTATTACCTGCACACCATTTACAAAAACATGGATAATACCTGTGGCATATTGATGCGGCTTTGCAAACGTAGCATGGTCAATAACTGTAGCAGGATCAAACACCACAACATCAGCATAGTTGCCAACTTTTAATTCGCCACGGTTTGCAATTTTTAAATTGGTGCATGGCAGTTTAGCAAGTTTGCGGATCGCTTCCTGCAAAGGAATAATTTTTTCATCCCGGCTGTATTTACCCAGCACTCTTACAAAATTTCCATAGGCTCTTGGGTGTGGATTCGATTTCAGGAACACACCTTCCGGTGCTTCTGATTCAGCATCGGAGCAAAAGCTTACCCATGGCAAAGCGATCTCTTTTTTAATATTATCTTCTGTCATGGAAAAATAAGAAACACCGATCCGGGTGCTGTCCTGCACAATAAGATCCATTGCAGTTTCTTCGGGAGTTGAGCCACGCATTTTTGCAGCTTCTGCTAATGTTTTACCAATGTATTTTCTCAATGAATCCTGTTTAAAGCCAAGCAATAAAACATGTTCGGCGCCGCCGGCACCATAATAAGTATTTTCCCAGTCAGTGGCATTGGTATTCATTTCTTTTTTCATCTGCTCTCGTATCTTAGGATCGTGAAGGCGCTGCCATAATTTTCCAAAACCACCATCCTGCAAAGAAGGAGGGAACGATGCGGTTAATCCCGTTGCTGATGCAAAGTAAGTGTACATGTCTGCAGTAACATCAACTCCTTCACTTCTTGCTTTTTCAACAATTTTTATAAGACTGTCTATCTTCCACCAATTGTCTTTACCGGCAGCTTTCAAATGATATATTTCTGCATGCACCCTTGCCTCTTTTGCAATGGTGATAAGCTCCTGCAACGCTTCGAATAATTTATTGCCTTCATTACGCATGTGAGAAATGTAAGAGCCGCCATACCTTCCTGCTTCGCTGCACAAAGCGATAAGCTCATTTGTTTTTGCAAAAAATGCAGGCGGATAAATAAGCGAACTGCCAACACCCATGGCGCCTTCTTTCATCGCCTGTGCTACCAATAATTTCATGCTGTCGAGCTCTGAAGGTGTTGGATCACGATCATCTTCACCAACAATATATTCACGAATGGTAGTAGCCCCAACAAAAGAAGCCACGTTGCAACTGATGCCTTTTTTCTCTAACCAACTTAAATACTCACCGAGCGTATTCCATTCAACATTGTATTTAATATCGGTTTCTCCTTTCAGCATTTGGTCTTTCATCCGCGCATTCAGCGGACCCATGCTTGAGCCTTCGCCCATTACCTCAAGTGTTACTCCCTGCCTTATCTCGCCCTGCGAATTTCCATCCTGTATCAGTGATTCATTACTCCAGCTAAGCATATTAACAAAGCCCGGCGCTATCGCCATTCCTTTTGCATCCATTTCATTTTTTGCCGAGAATTTTTTTAAGTCGCCGATGGCGGCAATAGTATCAGCATTGATTGCGATATCACCTTTGTATGGCGCACCGCCATTGCCATCGTATATCATCCCGTTGCGGATGATGGTATCGTATTCTTTTTTATTGTTGCAGCTTATTAAAAAAATAATGGAGAGAATAGGGAGAATTTTTTGCATGTTAGTTGGTTGAAGTATCTAATATAGGAAGGAAATTTAAGATACTATCTTCCATTTTACAAGTTGATGTTTCAATTGAAATAATAAAAAACAAAAAGCCACACAAGTGGCTTTATATTATTAAAAAATATAGTTACTAATAAGGCTTAGCCTCGTGGGATTTTTCTTCTGCTTCCACTACAGCCTCATGTGATTTTGCAGCACCTATCGGACCAGCTGAAAGATTATTACTATCAGCCTGTTGTAAACCTTCAGCCACTCTTCTGCCATATTCAGCATCACACTGGGTAAACAGCTCAATCATTTTATCCTGAACAATTTTTTTAGCAGGCTTTAATGTATTAACAAGATTTAAAATAAGCTCATCTCTTTCCCAATCTTCAAAAACACGGAAACGTTCACCAGCCTGTTTAAAATTATTCTGGCGCTCAATTTTTTCACGAACAAGATTAGCATTGTAGTGGGGTGTATGTTCTTTCCCTGTCTTTGGCGCTTCTTTTAAACCATTTAAAGATGAAGGCTCATAGTTAACATGAGGATTTTGCCCCGGTGCTGTATCTACTTTGTATGCCATTTGTCCATCCCGCTGGTTAGTGGCCACATGGGTTTTAGGCGCATTAATAGGTAACTGCAAATAATTACTTCCTACACGATGCCTCTGTGTATCAGAATAAGAAAATGTTCTTCCCTGCAACATTTTATCATCAGAAAATTCAAGACCATCAACCAGGACGCCTGTACCAAATGCAACCTGCTCTACCTCGGCAAAATAATTTTCAGGATTTTTATTCAACACCATTTTACCAACAGGTAAAAAGGGGAACTGATCTGTTGGCCATATTTTGGTATCATCTAAAGGATCAAAATCAAGTTCCGGATGTTCGTCATCACGCATTACCTGTATGCATAATTCCCATTCAGGAAAATCTCCTCTTTCTATAGCTTCATACAAATCCTGTGTGCCGTGATTAAAATTTTTACCCTGAATAATTTCAGCTTCAGCCTGTGTAAGATTTTTGATTCCCTGTTTTGGCTCCCAATGATATTTTACCAAAGTACCTATACCATCTGCATTAACCCACTTGTAAGTATTTACGCCTGAACCTTGCATCTGGCGGTAGTTTGCAGGAATACCCCAGGGAGAAAATAAAAAAGTGATCATGTGCAGCGCTTCAGGTGTATTGCCCACAAAATCAAATATGCGTTCACCATCCTGCCTGTTTAAAACAGGATCTGGTTTAAATGCATGAACGAGGTCAGGAAATTTCATCGCATCTCTTATAAAAAAAACTTTCAAATTATTTCCCACAAGATCCCAATTGCCATCTTCAGTATAAAATTTTACTGCAAAGCCCCGGGGGTCACGCAAAGTTTCGGGAGAATGCCCCCCATGTATAACGCTTGAAAATCTTACGAACACCGGTGTTTGCTTTCCTTTCTGTTGAAACAGTTTTGCTCTTGTATACTTTGATACAGGCTCAGTGCCAACAGTTCCATAGCTTTCAAAATAGCCATGTGCACCTGCGCCCCTGGCATGTACAACTCTTTCAGGAATTCTTTCCCTGTCAAAGTGTGATATCTTTTCTAAGAACTGGTAATTCTCTAAAGTAGCAGGACCGCGGTTGCCAACAGTTCTTAAACTTTGGTTATCAGTTATGGGGTGTCCCTGGCGTGTGGTAAGTATTTTATCTTTTTCGTTCTGACCCTCTTTTTTGCTGTGGCCATTTTCGTTTATCTTGTCTTTCATATTTCTAATTTTAAAATTATAAAGGATAACAAAGTTAGCCAACGCATATTATATTATTAAACTGTTTTTTTGCGAGTTAAGAAATTTTTACCTAATAATCTTACACTATGATAGTAGTTACGGGTAGCTCAGGTCTTGTAGGCGCTGAATTAATTACCCAGTTACTGGCCCAGGGGAATAATGTAAGGGCAATTTATAACAGTACACCTCTTTCAATAAGTCATCAAAACTTAATTGCGGTAAAGTGTGACATTCTTGATACTTCTGCATTGGAAGATGCAATGGAGGGGGTAACACATTTGTATCATTGTGCTGCAATGGTATCATTCAATAAAAAAAATAAAGATCAATTATTTAAAATAAATATTGAAGGCACTGCTAATGTTGTAAATGCCGCATTGGATGCAGGTATAAAAAAAATGGTTCATGTAAGTTCTGTTTCTGCTTTGGGAAGGATAAGAGAAAATGAAACTGTTACTGAAGAAATGAACTGGACAGAAGAAAGCAGTAATAGCGCTTATGGGAAATCAAAATATTTAGGAGAGATGGAAGTGTGGCGTGGAATAGGCGAAGGCCTGGAGGCTGTAATTGTAAACCCATCTCTTATACTTGGCGGCGGTGACTGGACTAAAGGCTCTTCTGAAATTTTCAGATCTGTTTACAATGAATTCCCGTGGTATACAGAAGGTGTTACAGGGGTGGTTGATGTAAAAGATGTTTCCAGGGTAATGATCCTGTTAATGAATAGTGAAATAAACAAAGAGCGTTTTATTTTAAATGCTGAAAATTTATCTTACAAAGAAATATTTACAACCATTGCAAATTGTTTTGGAAAAAAACCGCCTCATAAAAAAGTGACACCTTTTATAGCATCAATGGTTTGGAGGTGGGAAGCAATTAAATCAATGTTTACAGGTAAAAATGCTTTGATAACAAGAGAAACTGCACGAACAGCTTTGGCAAAAGTTTATTTTGATAATAATAAATTTTTAATGGCACTACCGGGCTTTGAATACACACCAATTAACGAAACCATTAAAAATACCTGTGCAACTTTAAAGCAAATAAACCATCTATAAGGCAGGAGATACCACAATGAAACAAACACTTTTCCTTATTGCATTTTTCTTTCTTGCAACGCAAGCTTTTCCCCAGGCCACTCAGTATACTATTAACGGGAAAGTGATTGACAGGAAAACAAGGATGCCATTACAGGGAGCATCAGTTTTTGCACAAAACACAACCTTTGGTGTAGCCACAGATGTAGAAGGGAATTTTAGGTTAAGATTACCCAATGGCGGATACGAACTGATAATAACTTTTACAGGATATGAAACAGAAAGCATCCGGATCAGCAATGCATCTGATGATAAAAATTTATTGATAGAAGTAACGCCAAAGGAAAAATATTTACAGGAAGTTTCAGTTGTAGCCTCTAATGAAGTAAAAGACGGATGGCAGAAGTATGGGGAATTTTTTACTGAAAATTTTATCGGCAAGAGTGTTTTCAGTCAACAGACAAATATTAAAAACCCTGAAATTTTAAAATTTTATTTCAGCAAAAAAAGAAACCGTTTAAAAGTATTAGCCAGTGAACCATTGCTTGTAGAAAATCTAGCGCTGGGGTACAACATAAAATTTGCAATAGACTCTTTTACCTACGAGTATGATAATAATACGGCACAATTTATAGGCTATCCTTTGTTTGAGGAGATGCAGGGCACTGCGGAAAAAGGAATTGTTTGGCAACAGAACCGGATGAAGGCGTACCAGGGTTCTTTATTGCATTTCATGCAGAGCCTTTACAATAAAAATTTATCTGGCGAAGGGTTTGAAGTGCAGTTTCTTGTAAAAAATAATGATGAAGAAATGCCGATACCATTAAAAAATCCTTACCCCGCATTGAACTATACAAGAGATGACAGCACTAACACGGTTGAATTTCATCCTAATCAACCGGACATGATCGTTATATACACCAAAGCAAAACCTGAACAGGCGTATTTAAATTTTGACCCTAAGGCGAAAAAAGATTTCCAGGTTTCTACCATTAGTGTTGCAAGGGGTGAGTCAATTGTAATTGAACAGAATGGTTACTTTTTTGAACAAACGGATATAACAACAAATGGGTATTGGGGCTTTGAAAAAACCGGTGACATGCTTCCCTATGATTACAGGCCGCAGTAATTGCTAAAGATTTTTTATTTTTTCCCATATCTCGGGCAAACGCTTTATTAAAACAAGCTCTTTTCTTTTGCTGTAAAATTCTTCTATTGGCGTACCCCAATATGTTTTATTACCCTCTATACTCCGGGTTATTCCTGCCTGGCCCATAACAACTGCATTATCACCGATCTCTATAGTTTTATTTACACCTACCTGCCCCCAAAGTGTTACACCATCACCAAGTTTTGTTGCGCCTGCAATGCCCACCTGTGCAGCGATGATGCAATTTTTCCCAACAATTACTTCATGTCCCAGGTGAACAAGATTATCCAGTTTTGATCCCTTTCCTATTTTTGTATCAGCGCTAACACCCTTGTCTATTGTGCAATTAGCACCTATTTCAACATCATCTTCAATTACAACTCTGCCACAACTTTTCATTTTTTTACACCATACATCCCTATCCTTTTTTATATTAAAATAAAATGCATCGCTGCCAATTACTGTACCTGAATGCACAACAACATTATTACCGATAATACAATTATCATAAATGGAAACATTTGGATGAATAGTGCAATTATTACCAACACTTACATTATTACCAATAAAAACATTTGGCATTATTACAGTATTTTGTCCGGTGACAGCAGTATCGCTTATTGATTTTTTTGCGGGAACAAACGGGCTAAAATGTTCTACCACTTTTAAATATGCTTCAAAGGGATTTTCTACAACCAATAATACTTTTCCTTCAGGTGCATCCATCTTTTTATTTATGATAATAAAGCTGGCGGCGCTGTTCAAACATTTGTCGTAGTATTTTGGATGATCGACAAATACAATATCGCCGTCCTCAACAGAATGTATTTCATTAATACCTTTTGCTTCGGCATTTTCATTACCCGGCAATTCTGCATTAATTAATGATGCGATCCATTTAATGGAAACGGGAGCAGGAAATTTCATGTTGTATTTTTTAGGCAACCAAAGGTACAGTTTGAAGATTTATGCATATCGCAATCTTTTTTCTAAAAAAAAAATAAATAAATTTATTAGCAGATTATCGTAAAAAGATGTTTTTAAAGAAGACGGCGATCATTCTTAATGTTAGAATTTAAAAATGAATTTTAAAATTCTTAAAAATATATTCCGTTATAACTCAATGCTGATAATGCTTTTCGGAATTTAAAAAAACAAACTAAAAAATATTATGGAACAGGATCTTAAAATAATCTATTCAAAATGGAAATACGTCTTTCAAAAAAGCGTTGTCCTTATCCACAACAAAAAATAAAATGTTGATAAAAAAAGTTGCAAAAAGTTTTCGTGTTGAAAAAATTATTTTTAATATTGTGTAGGAATTTATATTCCTGTACTTACTAACCCATCCATATAGCAAGGCCCGTCACTAAAAAGTCGGGCTTTATTATTTTATAGATTTTGCTTATCCCACTTGTATTGAATAAAAAAAACGGCAATCATCAATTATGAATGAAAATTTTTCTCAGCAGGAATTGTATAACTTGCTACCATAAAATAAATTTTGTTGCATGTTAAAATCAATGACAGGTTTCGGAAGAGCAGAACAAACAGTTAACGATAAAACTTTTATGGTTGAAATAAAATCGCTCAACGGAAAACAATTTGAAACTTATTTAAAAATTCCACCCTTATTAAAAAGTTATGAGTTTGATATAAGAAGTATACTGCAGGAAAGCCTGCTTCGGGGAAATGTGGACTGCCTTATTACTATAAAACAAAACGGATCAACAAAACCCGTTGTAATAAATACCGACCTGATAAAAGCCTATTATCACCAGATAGAAGCCCTGGCAGGAGAACTGGATATTGACACCAACTCAGTATTAAGCGCTTTATTAAGATTACCCGAAGTAGTGAGCCCTGCCAACGAAGTATTGCCCGAAGGCGACTGGAAGGAATTAAAAAAAGTTATAGAGCTGGCATTAGAAGAATTGAATCATCACCGCACAGATGAAGGTAAATCAATAGAAAAGGAATTATTGCTTAGAGTAAAAAATATACATGCTCAGGAAGAAGAGATCCTGAAATTAGAACCACAGCGTAAGGAAAGAATGAAAGAAGAATTGGTAAGATTACTGGAAGAGAATGTAGGTAAAGAGAATTATGATGCAAACCGCCTGGAGCAGGAACTTATTTACTATGTTGAAAAAATAGATCTCCGCGAAGAACAGGTACGCCTTGCCAACCATTGCGAATATTTTAAAACCATTCTAAATGATAAGGAGGAGTCGAAGGGTAAAAAATTATCTTTTGTGTTGCAGGAGATAGGGCGTGAAATAAATACCACGGGATCAAAAGCCTATGATGCTGATATTCAAAAATGTGTTGTGCTGATGAAGGATGAGCTGGAAAAACTAAAAGAACAAATTCTTAATGTTTTATAACCTGTGATAAAGAATATATTTTTGTTGTAAATAAACCGATTGAAAAAAAATCTTCTCATACTCCTGTCATCTTTATTTTTTATCTCCTGCGCTAAGATCGGTGTCTACGAAAAAACTGAGCTTATACCTCTGCAATCGTGGAGTTATGATAATAAGCCATCATTCACTTTTACAATAACCGATACCACAACCGCATATAATATATATATTGTTCTTCGCCATACGGATGCTTATAACTATAATAATCTCTGGATTTCTCTAACTTCTCAGGCACCCGGAGATACATTACGTTCTCAAAACATAAATATTGAATTGGGCAATGATACAAAGGGCTGGGAAGGCACCGGAATGGATGACATTTTTGAAGTAAGAAAAAACCTTACACCTGGCCCTGTACCCTTTAAAAAAATCGGAAATTATACATTCACTATTGCACAGATCATGAGGGAAAATCCTTTACAACATATTTTAAATGTGGGTATCCGGGTTGAGAAGGTAAATTATTAATATTTTTTAGCAGACTTTGGTATTTCATAGCATCATCGTTGTGTCACTCACTTGTACGGCATACCTTTACGCAGCATGGCCCACAGCACTAAACTCAAAGCATCTTTTAAAATAAAACGGTTACGAACCATTTACATCCTGTATTGGTTTTTGCTTACTTATATCATTGCTGCGCTGGTATGGTGGTTTATTGCTTTAAGCAATCAAAATATAATAATGACTGATTTTAAGTTAGGTGAATTAACTTCTTCACAACCGGATTATAAAATGCAGGTAAATAAAATTCAGGAGGAGAAGAGAAGGAAGACTGCCCAGTATATCGGTGAGGGAGTAACATTCTTTTTATTAATAGTTATAGGAGCAGTAGTTGTTTTCAGGGCAGTTCGCAGGCAGTTCACACAATCGCAGCAGCAGCAAAATTTTATGATGGCAATAACCCACGAGTTAAAAACGCCCATTGCCATTACCAAACTAAATCTTGAAACCCTGCAGAAGCATAAGCTTTCTGAAGACCAGCAACAGAACCTTATTTCAAACACACTCCAGGAAGCAGGAAGGTTAAATACATTATGTAATAACCTGCTGCTGGCAAGCCAGATAGAAGCCGGCGCTTATGAATTAATCACTGAAAAAATTGATCTTGCTGAACTTATTACAGAAAGTGTAGCTGACTTTAAGTTGCGTTTTCCAAAACGAAATATTAACCTGGCAACTATGCCCGATACACAAATAACCGGTGACAGGCTGCTGTTACAAATGGCAGTAAATAATCTTTTAGATAATGCCATAAAATATTCCGGTAAGGATGAAAATATTACTGTTCATTTAAAAAAAGAAAATAACCACATAAAACTCTTAATTAAAGACCAAGGCAAAGGAATCCCGAATGAAGAAAAGAATAAAATTTTTAATAAATTTTACCGGGTAGGAAATTTACCAACTAAAGAAGCAAAGGGAACAGGGCTTGGTTTATATCTTACAAAAAAAATTATCGAGCAACATAATGGCAGCATTAATATAACAGATAATATTCCGCGGGGAAGTATTTTTGAACTTAACTTATAATATGCCTGACAAAAAACTTTCCATATTATTGGTAGAGGATGAGGAAAATCTACACGAAGCACTAAAGTTAAATTTAGAGCTGGAAGGTTACGAAGTTTCGTCAGCCTTTGACGGAGCGCAGGCTTTAAAGGCTGTAGAGAATGAATATTTTGATCTGATAATTATGGATGTAATGTTGCCGGAACTTGATGGAATAAGTGTTAGCGAAAGTATCAGGCTTCGCGGAAACGAAGTACCCATATTAATATTAAGCGCAAAAAACAGCAGTGCAGATCGCATACTGGGGCTAAAAAAAGGTGCAGATGATTATCTTACCAAACCATTTAATCTTGAGGAACTGTTACTCCGTGTAAATAAACTAATTCATAAAAGCAAACGCATTGCATCTAAAACATCCCTTGCTGATGAATATACTTTCGGTAAGAACTATATCAATTTTAAAGCGTTGGAAGGCACAAATAAAAGCGGTAAAAAATTCACACTTACAAAAAAAGAAGCTATGCTTCTTAAGCTGCTGATAGAAAATAAAAATGAAGTGGTGCCAAGAGAAAAAATATTGCAGGCCGTATGGGGCTATAATGTTTACCCTACAACACGTACCATTGATAATTTTATTTTAAACTTCAGGAAATATTTTGAAGATGACAGCCGCAACCCTAAATATTTTCACTCGATAAGAAGCATTGGCTATAAGTTCACAGATAATTAGTAGTAATCATTCGTGAAACGTGAAAAGAGACATAAAATTTAATGTCTCACGTTTGTAGTTTGACGATTCTAACCTTAGCAGATCTGTTTATCAAGCAAAGACACCACTTCACTTGCTTTTTCATACACTTCCTGCATTTGGATTGCCGAAGAAACGGGCGCATATAAGTTAACCTCTATATCTTCCAGTAATGAGTTTACAAGTAACGTTGTTCCTACACCTACGTTGCATTTATCCATGCGCTCATTTATCTTTTTCTTTGTTAATTCCTCCATAGGAACTTTTAATTTTTCAGAAAAATAATTATGCAACGAAACATCAAGTACTTTATAAAACTGGGCGATATCTCCTTCTGAAAGTTTTTCTTCCGCATCAGCTAAAGGGTTTACAGGAATAATAAATTCATTTATTTCTTCAACTTTATTTTCCGGAGTATTTACAAGTGGGGCTTTTTTAACAGCAGCTTCTTTTTTATCTTTTTTATTTTTTGCAAATAATACCAGGCAAGCAGCTAACAGCAACAATCCTGTTATAAAGTACATGGCATAATCATTAAATAAGTTATACCAGTTTTTATTTTTACCTAGATTGCTTTGATCGGTAGAGTTAAGTACCTTCTGATGATTCCCCGTCCCCTTTTTTACATGAACAGTAAGCGACTGAGTGCTTATTGTTTTATAAGATTGTGAAGTAATATCAAAGTATGAAAAATTAATTGCAGGAATAGTATAATCACCGGGATTAGTAATTGTGAACGGATAAATGAATACTTTATTACCTTTTATTGGTACACTTAACTTATCCAGGTTCTCTGAAGACTTGGATTCAAATCCTTCTATACCCTTCGGCCATACAATATCAGGGGCATTTATCAATTGCACATTTCCTGCACCGGAAATAGTAACTTTTAAAGAACCTGCATCATCTGTTGTAATATTATTTTTTTCAAGACCGGCAGTTATTTTAAAATTACCTACTGCTCCTTTAAAGGAAGAAGGTTTATCTGCATCAGGTAACGGCTTCACAATAATATTTAATGTATCGCATGTAATTGTTATTACCTGTTGCTCTGTTGCTTCACCGGGCGCATTCTCATCAGCAAAATCCCGGAGCATATCATAAAAAATATCTCCTCGCCGTTTACCGGCGTATTCGGCTTTTAAAAAAGTTATCCTGTTCTTAACTTCTACAGGCTCTAAACTTAATTTGCCGGGCTGCAGCGGATAGAGCTGTACTTTTCTTAGCGTATAAACATTGTATTCCCTTCCATTATATTTTTCTGTTGTGAGTGAATTATTATCAGGCATCTCCATTTCACTAACCGAAAAGCCATTGAAGGAAGGAGCTTTTAAAACATTCGACTCTGATTTTAATCTTGTATATAATTTGTAAGTGGCAATGACCGGCTCACCTACATAACAACTTTTTTTGCTTACATCAATTTTTATGAAAAGATTTCTTTTGATCTTCTCCGCAACATTCTCATTCTTTTGCAGAATGTAATCATCAAACTGGTGTGTTACCGGCTCACGTGGAAAATCTAATGTAATATTACCAAACGGAGATAAAACAGAATTGCTTCCACCGGAGCTCCTGTTTGAGGAGAATGAATTTGTAACCTGTATAGTTAATGGATTGGAGTGAAATTCCTTACCATCGGCCTTAGCCGTTGCAGAACCAATTGCAAAGCTACCTGTAGACAAAGGCCGCAATACAAAGCCAATAGAAAGCGCCTGTTTTATATTACCATTAATGCTGCTCATGCTACTCTGCTGATTGGGGCCGCTAACAACTACAAAGTTTTTAAATGAAGGTGGGGTTATGCTTTCAACATTAGCCGCATTTTCTACAGTAAATTGTAATTCCAGATAATCATTTTTACCTATTGTTTTGCCATTACTGGAAGCTAAAAATTTAACCTGTGCAAAAGAAAAGGAAAGTAAAAAGATAAATAAAAGCGTGAGAAAATATTTGGAAAGATCCCTGAAAATAACTGCATGTAAATTTTTATCCATCACCACATTTTTAAAGTGCAAAATTAACCTTTAATAAAAAGTTGAAAAGTAAGAGGACGTTAAAAATGGTTAATATTACAGGTCTCCCAATAGCGGTCGTATTACAATATCTTCAACACAAGCCTGTGGAGATAGTTTGGAGCTGGCAAAAATAATATCCGCAATATCTCCCGCTTCCATTATTCTTGATTCAGACACCCCGCTTCCAAACCATGATGAAGTATAAACCGCTCCCGGGTAAACTGCAGTAACCTTAATATTGTAGGGCATTAATTCTTCTCTTAAATTTTTACTAAAGCCCATTAGTGCAAATTTGCTTATGCTGTAAGAGCCGCCATTATCGTACGACTTTAATGCAGCAATGGAACACATGTTAAAAATATGACCCTGCTTTTTATCCATCATAGTTGGTAAAAGAATTCTTGTTAAATGATAGGCAGCATATAAATTTATGTTTATCATTTTTTCAAGTAGTCCATCTTCTTCATTATAAATGCTGCCGGGAATAAATTGCCCTGCATTGTTTATTAAGATATCTACCTGGCAGGTTTGTTGTAAAATCCATTTGCCAAATTCCTGTGCAGACTTTTTTTCACTGAGGTCCGCAGGGAAATAAAAAACTTTACAATTGTATTTTGCTTCCAGGTTTTTGGCTGTTTCAGAAAGTTCTTTTTCATTTCTTGCACAGATAAATAAATTATTTCCCTCTGCAGCAAATTTTTCAGCAGTTGCCTTTCCCATCCCTTTGCCTGCACCGGTTATAACTACGTTCATCATTATTATTATTTTTGATTGTAAATTTGCGGCTTCTTCTACAAATCTAAATCTAAAATCATCAACCTGGAACCGCCTTTAAAATACAAGCATTTATTTTTTGATCTTGATCATACACTTTGGGATTTTGATACCAATGCCAAAGAAGCCTTGAGCGAATTGTATGAGCATTTTAAATTGCAGGAACTGGTCATCTCACCATTTGATGAGTTTTATACTACCTACCTCCATCACAATGCTATTATATGGGACAGGTATCACAAAGGGTTTATAACCGTAGATGAACTTAAGTGGAAACGTATGCAGCGCACCCTGCTTGATTTTAAAATAGGTGATGAAGTTTTGGCAAAAAATATGAGCGTAAAATTTTTAGAGATACTCCCTACTAAAAAACAACTTTTTGAATACACAACTGAAATACTGGATTATCTGGTGGATAAAAAATATGTACTGCATCTTTTAACCAATGGTTTTGAGAAAACGCAATGGAGTAAGATCACCAATTCAAACATTGCAAAGTATTTTACTAATGTTATTACTTCTGAAATATCGAGCTGCATCAAGCCATCAAAACAAATGTTTGAATATGCAATTACTAAAGCAGGCGGACTATTATATGAGAGTATTATGATAGGTGATAATCTTGATGCTGATATCCAGGGAGCTATTAATGCAGGCATGGACAGCATCTTTGTAAATCATATAAATGCCCCTGTTACATTAACGCCAACGTATACTATCTA
>JAYVEA010000083.1:0-5385 GCA_043749085.1 Chitinophagales bacterium | reverse complement strand
ATAGGTGAATTACAGCATGAACTTGAAGGTGCTGCAAACAGAGAGCAGGAATTACAGCAACAATTACAAACCCAACAAGAATTTTATAAAGATTATGAATTATTACAGCACCAATATTCTTATGTACAAAGCGAAGCGGATGAATTAAAAAACAGGATAATGGAAATAAATAACAGGGACATTTTACTGCAACAAAAAATTAATCGGTTAACTGAACTTGAAAGCACCATTGAAATATCAGAGTACGAAAAAATGGATATAAGAAAAAGTATAGAAGAGATAATAACTGAGAATGAAGCCTTAGCCTTAAAATTACAGGAACTACAGGAAAAACTGAATGCAGAGAAGTACGCATAGGGAGAAAACAAATTTGTAAATATCTGAAAACAATAAATCGTTTTATAATTATTTCAAAAACTAAAACTTACACTTATGAATTTAATTGAAAGAGCTAAAAAAATTATTACAACCCCTAAGACCGAATGGCTTGTAATAGAAACAGAAGCCACTACTCCCGGATCTTTATTGGTTAGCTACGTTTTACCAATGGCAATTATTTCATCTTTAGGAGCTTTAATAAAGGGATTACTTTGGGCCGGCACATGGGGACTTCAATTCTATTTGGTAACAGTTTGTATTTCATTTATTTCAATTATTATTTCCTTTTTTATCGCCATTTATGCAGTAGACATGTTAGCTCCATCTTTTAATTCTGAAAAAAATATAAATAAATCTGCACAATTAGTAGCGTATTCAAATACACCTGCCTGGATAGCGGGTTTTCTTTCATTTATTCCTTTTTTAGGATGGCTGATTTTAATAGCAGGCTGGATATATTCAGTGTATTTAATGTATTTGGGAGTTGGCCCTTTAAAGAAAACACCTGAAGACAAGAAGATAATTTATATGATAATAGTATTTATTGTTATGCTTGTTATTAGATATATTATTGCTGCCATATTAGGCTCAATATTCTATGGCACGGTGGGATATGGATATGGCTGGAACAGAATCGGATATTAAAATTATCGCCGACTTAATTAAACTTTAATCTGTAATGGGCATTCGTTTTTTTCGGATGCTCATTTTAATTAAATTCAATCGTACCTGTATACATTTGCAATACGGGCTTTTAAGCTTAAAAAAATGGCAGAACTAAATATTGCAGATATAAGAAAAGAATATAAGCTACAATCGCTTTTAGAAAAAGATGTAGATGCTGATCCGGTCAGGCAATTTCAAAAATGGTGGAATGAAGCCATGATGAGTGATATTGAAGAGCCGAATGCAATGACCATTTCAACAAGTAATAAAAACGGAAAACCATCAGCAAGAATTGTATTACTAAAGGGCTTAAGCAATGATGGTTTTGTATTTTTTACGAATTATGAAAGCAGGAAGGGAAAGGAATTAAAAGAAAACCCATACGCATCACTTCTGTTTTTTTGGAAAGAACTTGAAAGACAGGTTAGAATAGAAGGAACTGTTACAAAAACCGACGAAGAAAAAAGTACTGAATATTTTTTAACCAGGCCCGATGCAAGTAAAATAGGTGCCTGGAGCTCCCCACAGAGCAATGTTATAAAAAGCCGCGAAGTCCTGGAAAAGAATGTAATAAAATATCAGCAACAATTTAATGCTGGCAATATTCCCAGGCCCGCGCATTGGGGAGGTTATATTGTAAAACCAACACTTATTGAATTCTGGCAGGGCAGACCCAGCAGATTACATGATCGTATACAATACAGGCTTGCTAATAATAAATGGATAATAGAAAGATTAGCGCCGTAATTAAGTATGTATAGCAATAAATTGTTCAAGTAACGATAATACAAAAACGTACAACACTATATATACTTTTTATACTGCATATACTTTATTTAACTCCCAACTTATGCTTCTTTTTTAGCTACCGGCTTCTTCGAAGTTTTAGATGATCTTGTTTTCCCGAAAGAACCTTTAAATGTTTTTCCTTTTTTTGTTTTTTTGTCACCCCGTCCCATATATATAATTTTTGAATTTGATTTAAATAAAAAAGCAAGATACAATTTGCATCTTGCTTTTAATGCGTTGCCGGGAATTATATCTTACCTGATAATTCTTTACCTGCCTTAAACTTTGCTACTTTTTTAGCTTTGATTTTAATAACGGCACCGGTTTGAGGATTGCGGCCATTACGGGCAGCTCTTTTGCTAACGGAAAATGTTCCAAAACCAACCAGTGTAACTTTACCACCACCTTTTAAAGTTTTAGTAACTGCTCCAACAAAAGAATCTACAGCAGCATTAGCCTGGGTTTTTGTAACGCCTGCATCATCTGCAATTTTTGAAATTAATTCAGCTTTGTTCATAGTAAAAAGTTTGATTTTTTATTAGAGGCAAATATAGAGGGTTTTTAATAGCAACAAAATTTTTTACAGACTTTTTTTAAAATATTCAATCCCGGCAAATCCGCATGTGGCAAGGGTTGTATAAAGGTATGATGTTTGATAATTGATATATAATTTTTTATAAAGGTGGCCAAAGTCAATGTAGCAAAGGATTTCAGGCTGTATTAGACGAAATCCTTTACAGTAAAGGGTTTTATTAAGAAGCGGGGAAAAAAATTAAGCAAAAATACATTTACGATTTATGCACAATTACTGCACACGTTCTAACAAACTTCTAAAAGCTATAAAGCCATTACCCCATTTTTTAGAAGCTTTAACTCTAAGCATAGGAGCATGTTCCTGAACATACCTATCATAATTTTTTCTATTATCTGCATAATATTGAAAAATAAAAGTTGGTCCATCAGAATCATCCTGGCCCAATAGGCGGAAAATTTTAAAATTTTTAAAAAGATGGGTAGCCATTATCTCAGGCACATGTTCTTCCATTTGCCATTTCAGCCATTCTTCTGCAATGGAATTATTTACTTTAATAGTTATGTTATAGATGAACATTAAATATCAATTTCAAGATAGGTAGGACAGTGATCACTATGTTTTACTTCAGGAAATATCTTTACGTCTTTGATCTTACTTTTTAAATTTTCGGTGACATTTATATAATCAATACGCCATCCTTTATTTTCCAACCTTGTAGAAGGCCGTAACACATTCCACCAGGTGTATTGATGCGGCTCTTTATTTAAAACACGAAAACCATCTACAAAACCACTGGCTAAAAATTTATCGAACCAGGCTCTTTCCTCGGGTAAAAAACCAGTAGTTTTTTTATTGGAACCAGGATTATGAATATCTATTTCTTTATGAGCAATATTATAATCGCCACAAACAATTAATTTATTTCTCGTTTTTTTCAGATCATTTAAAAAATCCAAAAACTCATCCAGCCAAACGTACTTATAGGCCTGCCTTAATTCGCCACTGGTACCTGATGGAAAATATGCATTTATTAAAGTAACATCTCCAAAGTCAGCACGGATAGCCCTTCCCTCAAAATCACTTTGTTCTATATTGCAGCCTTCAACAGTGTTATCGGGTTTAATCTTACTAAGAATGCCAACGCCGCTATATCCTTTTTTTTGAGCGCAAAACCAATGTGTGTGAAAACCCAAAGCTTCAATAGCAGCAATATCAATGTCTCCTTTATGAGCTTTAACTTCCTGCAGGCAGATAACATCAGCAGGATCAGTTTTAAGCCAATCAATAAAGCCTCTTTTGATTGCTGCCCTTATACCATTAACGTTGTAAGAAATAATACGCATGAATCAATTTATATCTCAAATATACAAAGGAACGTTTCTGTAAATAAAAAACCGTCTCTAAAAAATAGAGACGGTTTAATCAAAATGATAATCATATTAATATCCAAACAATTCCTGCAAAGTGAGTTTTTTTACTTCGCCAAATTTTTTAAGGTCATCAACATTTATTCTTTTTTCGGATGCAACAACAGCATATGTGTAAGGCTTTTTAGATAATACATCCTGGTGAAACTTATACAAGTCGTTTAAAGTAATGTTACTATACTTCGAGTAATTTACTTTTCTCAGGTCATAATCTATACCTTTCTTCGCCGCATTAAGGTAACTGGTTATTATAGCGTCCTTAGTTATCCTGTCTGTTTCAATATCCTTTATCAGGCTTTTGCGTGCATTAACAAAATTTGCATCTGTTTTTGGAAGATCATCAAGCAATTCATTCATTCCGGCTACTGCTTCATTCATTTTATCAGCCTGGCTGCCAACATAAGCTACAACAGAATATGTATCATCTTTTTTAAGTGGCGTTTGAACCTGTGCAAAGGTGGAATAAGCAAGCCCCTTGGATTCCCGCAAGTTCTGGAAGACTACAGATTGCATTCCCCCACCGAAATATCCATTGAACATGTTTATCAATGCCTCTTGTTTTGGATCATAAACATTTAGATTTTTAACCCAATAAATTTCTGCCTGCAACGCATCGTAATCAGCAAATAAAACTTCATTTTTAGTTTGTACTGTGCGTTTAAATTTTACACCTTGCGTATTGGCAGCCCATGACTGTGGCATTGAATGAAGTTTTTGAAGGCTTGTAGTTAAAGCAGGCAAGGACTTTGGCCCATAGTATAAAATTTTGTGATTGTAATTCATAAGTGAATGCAAAAGGTTAGTAAGATCTTCGGCCTTCAAATTTTTTATTTCATCATCAGTTAATACAAAGTTGAAAGGATTTTGCGGACCGTAAGAAGCATAACTTCTCAGCGCCTGTGATATTAATGTTTTATTCAGTTTATTATTTGCTCTTGTTTTTAATACACGATTTTTTAACCCTTCAAGTGCTGCTGCATCAGGTTTGCAATTATGAATCAGGTCTTCGAACAAAGCAACGGCTTTATCAAAATTTTCCTGTAACCCACTAATGGTAACTGTTGTTTCTTCATTACCTGTATTGATAGTAAAGTTGCAGGCAAGATCATAAAATTGCTTACTGATATCTTCAGAAGAATATTTATCTGTTCCCAGAAATTGCAGGTACTGCGCAGCGTACGATAAAACTTTATTATTCCAGCTTCCCATATCAAAGCGATAAAACAATCGGAAAAGATCGTTGTCTTTATTTTGTACATATAATACATCTGCATTACCTACTTTTCCGCGTTGCAGGTCTTTTGTATAATCTATCCAAACAGGTTTTATTGTTGGTAAAGGTGTAGAAGTAATTTCCTTCACAAATGGCGATTGCTTTCCTGCATTTGTTTCAACAGGTGTAATTGGTGGCTTCTCCACCTTAACTATACTTTTATCTTCTCCTTTCCTTTTATAAATAATTACATAATTATTATCACCTAACATTTTATTTGCAAAATCAACCAATTCTTTTTTACTTATGCTGTTCATTTCCTCAACGTATGCAACTTCTGTATTCCATTTATTGCCACGATTCTTGATAAATTCATC
>JAYVEA010000082.1:0-5410 GCA_043749085.1 Chitinophagales bacterium | reverse complement strand
ATATAATGGTCAAAAATGGTTGGTAAAATCTTATGGAAGATAATACCAGAAAGGGTTACAAAGAAATTAATTGAGATTGGTTTCAATTAACTTCTTTTGTTTTTAAAACATGACAAAAAAAATGTTGGGGCTGCGGGAGTATAGATGTGATTAGATGGGGCAAAAGAAATGGACGTCAGCGATTTAAATGCAAGAGTTGCGAGCTTCTTTTTACCTGGGCTAATAAAGGTGTCAGCCAGGCAAATGAATTTATCTGGTTTACCAAATGGGTATTAGGACGAAGAACTTTTAATGATCTGGTAAGCGAAAGCGGGTACGCAAAAAGTACACTTCAGCGGTTGTTCAAAGTATATCTGTCAAAGCCACCTCAGTTTATTATTCGCTACAAAACAGGGCTTCGTTTAATTGTTGACGGAACTTATTTTGGCCGCACCTTATGTTTGATATTATATTATGACAGCGCTCACCGGTATGCTCTTTATTTCCGGTATTCCACCAATGAATTTTATAAGGAACTGAAAGAAGATTTGCAGATACTAAAATCTGTTGGCATTGAAGTGCTTTCAGTAACATGCGATGGTAAAAAGTCTATCATAAGAGCTGTAAGAAAAGTTTATGAAAAAGCAACCCTTCAACGCTGTACAGTGCATGTACAAAGGAATGTAAGAATATGGGTTACTCGTAAACCCAAGTCAGAAGCAGCCAAAGAACTCAGGTACATCATCAGTTTTTTGCATCATATAAAAAACATTGTTGAACAAAATATGTGGATTATAGCTTTCAATTATTGGTACATAAAACATAAGACTGTAATTGAAGAAAAGGTGTATAGAAAACAAACTGGAAGATGGTGGTATAAGCACCGGCAACTAAGAAGATCTGCTATCTCAATTAAAAATGCTATCCCTGATCTGTTTCATTTCATTCAAACACCAGCTATACCTAAATCAACTAATGGCATTGATTCTTATTTTGGTCATTTAAAAACAAATCTAAAAATACACAGGGGCTTATCGGCAGTTAACAAAAAATCATTTATCCTATGGTTTTTGCATATGAAAAGCCTGCGGCTTTGAGTTTTATCAGCCATAACGGATACCTGTAAATAAAAAGGCGGAAACATTGCTTCCACCTTTTTATTTACAGTATATCCATCAATCTTATTGCTGGCAAGTTGCTCTCCAGCAGAGCTTGCTTCCTCTTCGGATTGATAAGGCAATAAAAGAAATTTTATTGAGATTCCCACCAACCATTTTTGACCACATTACCGACTATTTTGATTTTTGGATAGGAGAAATAGAAAGTGTCACAGACAAAAGTATAAGTATTCATAATTATAATCCTGATGGATTACTATACGAAAAGCCGAGTACTATTAAGTTAGATACAATAAACACTATAACATTTGGCGACAACTACTCAACTGTATTTAGAAAATATTTAAAGCATAGCAAGAAATAAACTACTTATGCTTTCTCTTCCCAAATCATACTCAAATGCACAATTGTTTCTGCTGGCCTCACCCTCATTCCCTCTCAATAGAGAGGGACGGTACATTAAACAAATCCGTGCATTGAATCTTCCACATCATTTTTAAAAATATCTCAACAAATTATCTCCCAAATAGAATAGACGGCATTTGTGTGTTAGCAAGTCTCCCCTTTGGGGGGAGATTTAGAGGGGGCTTTTCTCTTCCCATATCATACTTAAATGCACAATTGTTTCTGCAGCCTTCACCATGTCTTTAACTCCTATCCATTCCAGCTTTGAATGTATGCCCTGCATCCCTGTAAAAATATTTGGGCACGGTAAACCAATATAACTAAGCCTGCTTCCATCAGTACCACCACGGATACTTTCAGTCTTTACTTTTAATCCTGTTCGTTCAATCGCTTCTGCAGCATACGCAACAACTTCAGGATGTTTATCCAAAACTTCTTTCATATTTCTATACTGTTCTTTGATGGTAAATTCCATTGTGGCGTCGGGATATTTTTTCATTACATCTTCCGCAAGCAGCTTTAATTTTTCGCCATGTTGTTTAAGTTTATCATTATCAAAATCTCTCACAATAAATTCTATGGTTGCCTTCTCTGCAATGCCTTCTATACGCACAGGATGAACAAATCCTTCTTTCTTTTCAGTTACTTCCGGCGCCCATTCATTTTTTGGAAGTGTATCTAAAATTTCTCCAGCAACTTTTATAGCGTTGACCAATTTACCTTTTGCATAACCGGGATGAGCAATAACGCCATTGATAATTATCGAAGCAAAATCTGCACTAAAAGTTTCGTCTTCCAAACTTCCTGCTTCACCGCCATCCATGGTATAGCCAAATTTAGAATTCACTTTCTGCATATCAATTTTTGCAGTGCCTTTACCCACTTCTTCATCCGGCGTAAATACAATTCTTATTTCTCCATGCTTTATATCCGGATTGTTTATTAAAAAAGAAGCGGCTTCCATAATGGCAGCCACACCGGCTTTATCATCTGCTCCCAGTAAAGTATTTCCACTTGCTGTAATTATGTCACTACCAATATGTTTTTTCAAATACGGCGTGTCAGATAATTTTAAAACCTGTGAACGATCATCAGGCAAAACAATATCTTCTCCATTATAATTCTTATGAAGAATAGGTTTCACACTGGTTCCGCTGCAATCAGGCGCTGTATCAACATGACTGCAAAAACAAATAGCAGGAACATTTTTTTTATCACTGTTAGAAGAAATTGTGGCATACACATATCCGTAATCATCCAACTCTGCTTTTATATCTGTTTGCTGTAGTTCAGACAACAATATTTTACTTAGATTTTTTTGTTTTTCTGTAGTTGGCTGTGCATTACTTTGCGGATCACTCTGTGTATCTACCTGCACATAACGCATGAACCGTTCGCTGATACTATTTTCATTTATTTTGATCATGGAAAGTATTTAGTACAAACATACAATTCAAAACAAATATCTTTTTCTTACTTTCATTTTTCGATATTCAATAACAGGTTTATGTTACATGCTGAGGAATTAAGAATAGGAAACAGGGTTTTCTGGAAGCCGAAATTTTTACTTTCAAATACTTTACTCCAGATTGAAATTACATCTATTGAAGAAGGTAAGGCAGGATATATACGCTCTCATCTTGAACACAGGGTTGAACCTTTTGAAGATGATATGATAACAAAAGAAACACCCTATGCAACTTTTGAAGAATTAGCACCAATTCCACTCAATGATTTATTTCCTGAGAGACTGAATACAAAAATTAAATACCCTGAATGGATACAATATATCCACGAATTACAGAATTGGTATTACTGGAATAATGAAAAAAAAGAACTGGAAATAAATGATTAAACCATCTTGTACATTTTACCAGGAAGTGAATTAATTACCGACTGCATTTCTAAAGTAAGTAATGCAGAAGCAACTGCGCTACTGCTTAAACCGCTCTTAATATATATTTCATCAATATGAATTTGTTCCTGTTGCTGAAGAATATTTATAATTATTTTTTCATCATCAGAAAGCTCAATAAACAATTCACGCTGTTTTTTTGCAGATGGTTTTTTATATTCTTTCCATCCCATGTTTTCTAAAAGATCATCAGCAGAAGTAATCAGGCATGCTTTATTATTTTTTATAAGATAATTACAGCCTTCACTTTTCGAATCATTGGTTCTGCCCGGGATTGCAAAAACATCTTTGTTATACCCATTGCCTAATTCGGCTGTAATTAATGAACCGCCTTTAATGCCGGTTTCAACAACAACGATTGCATCGCTGATACCGGCAACTATTCGGTTGCGTTTGGGAAAATTTTGTTTATCAGGATTTGTTTTACTTCTGAAATCAGTAAGTAATCCCCCCTGTTCAATTATTTCTTTTGCAAGCGATTTATTTTGCGAAGGATAAATGCGATCTAATCCATGAGCCAGAATTGCGACCGTTTTTAAATCATTTTTTAATGCTGCTTTGTGTGCAACAGTATCAATGCCAAATGCAAGTCCGCTTACAATTAAAATATCTTCGCCTGCTAATTCCTCAATTAATTTTTCGCAGACATTCTTTCCATATTCATTATTATTTCTTGTACCTACTATGGCTACGATCTTTGGTTGATTAAGATCTGCATTACCCCTGTAATACAGTATTAACGGGCTGTCATAACAGTTGAGTAAACGTTGCGGATAATTTTTATCTGTAATAAAAAGTGGTGTGATCTTATATTTTTCAATGAATGTAATTTCTTCTTCTGCATTCGTAAAGTCATTGAAGTGTTTTATTGATGAGGCTCTTACGGAACCAATACCTTCAATATCTTCGAACTCTTTTTTCTTTGCTTTAAAAATATCCTCAGCATTTCCGAAATGATTCACCAATGCTTTTGCATGTACATCACCAATATTAGGAATAAGCGTTAGTGCAATTTGGTAAATAAGGTCGTTGCGCATTGAAGATTTTTGTCACAACGAATAAAAGAAAATTATATCACATTTGTTACAGAGATTTTCTTAATTACTAATCACACTTAACTCTGTTCTCCTGTTCAATGCCCGGCCTGCTTCTGTTTTATTATCTGCAATAGGTTTTGTTTCTCCGAATCCTTTGAAGGTTAGCCGGTCATTTTTTATTCCTTTTCCTAATAAATAATTCACTACAGCAACAGCTCTTCCTAAAGAAAGTTTTAAATTATCAGCAGGCTTGCCAACATTATCAGTATGTCCACCAATCTGAATTTTTAATTTGGGATTTTCATTCATCAGCAACACTACGTTATCCAACTCTGTTATTGATTCAGGCTTTAGCTGTGTTTGCTTTGTATCGAAAAAAACATTTTTTAAAATGATGCTTGCATTTGCTTCAATAGGTTGTAAAGGGATATCAATTTGATAAATTGAATCAGGAGCATTTTTGGTAAGGTTAAAATTCTGTGAGTAAAATAAATATCCTTTGCGGTTAACATTAAAAGCATACTGTTTTCCCACAGGAAGCGTAACTAAATAATTTCCATCTTCATCAGTCTGTAACCTGCTTATGGGTTGCTTTGTCACAACATCAGTAAGCTGAATGGACGAGGGTAATCCATTCAATGTTTTCTTATCATAAACTTTTCCTTTAACCCATAATGTTTTTGCAGGGCGAACATCTTCTCTTAATTCAAATGTATAAATATCAAGCCCTCCTTTTGAATCGCTTCGCTCACTTGCATAGTAAGCGGTTTTGCCATTTGCAGCCACAATAAGTGAACCCTCATCATCAATGGTATTTATCGGGTAGCCTAAATTTTCAGGCTTACTCCATGTTCCATCAGTTTGTTTGTGTGAAACAAAAAGATCAGATTTTTCACTATATCCCTGGTGGCCGTTTGAGTTAAAATATAATGTTTGATTATCGGCATGAATAAAAG
>JAYVEA010000081.1:0-16144 GCA_043749085.1 Chitinophagales bacterium | reverse complement strand
TGGGATTAGTAATAGAATCTAATAAATCAGATACATCTTATACCATTAGTAATGAAAAAGGAGAATTTGTTTTTGAAACAGTTCCAAAATCCAGTTTTTCTGTCAGAATTATAAATGTTGGGTATAGATCAGGAGGAAAGTTCAGACGAATATATGGTACTGAAAAACTGATTGACCTTGGCACCATTACTATGGTAAATCAATCCATAATATTAGATGAAATTAAAATTCAGTCAGCACCAATAAACATTAAAGAAGATACGATTGAATACAGGGCGGATGCTTTTAAAGTAAAAGAAAATGGTGTAGTTGAAGACCTTTTGAAAAAATTACCCGGTGTACAGGTTGATAAGAACGGGAATATTAAAGCACAGGGAAAAGCTATAACAAAGATTAAGGTAAACGGAAAAGATTTTTTTGGCGGAGATCCTAAAACTGCTACCAGGGAATTGCCCGCCAACATAGTTGATAAAGTTCAGATAGTTGATGACTATGGCGATCAGGCAACCGTTTCAGGTATTAAAGATGGTGAGCCTGAAAAAGTGATGAACATTCAATTAAAGAAAGATAGAAACACAGGATATTTTGGACGATTAACTGCTGGTGTTGGTGACAAGGGAAGATATCAGGCCTCGTTAAATGGCAATTATTTTAAAGACAGGCAGCAGATATCTGTTTTTAGTAATTCAAATAATACAAGCCAATCAAATTTTAATTCCGGTGGCGGGGGAAACATGATAAGGTCAGGTCCTGATCTGCCAGGCACTTCCGGCGCAGCAATGAATGCTGCAGGGAATGGTGATCTGCAATTGCAAAGTGGAAATACCGGATCGGATGGCGTTACCACATCAAATTCTTTTGGCATTAATTACCGGGATGACTGGGGTAAGAAATTAACCATATATGGAAGTTATAGTTATAGTCATCGCAATAACACAGGATATAAAATAACATCACAACAAAATATTTTTTCAAGCGGGACTTTCTTTAATAACCAAAATAATAATTTTGAAAATTTTGGCGAAAGCCATCGCTTTCTTTTTAATATGGAATACAATATAGATTCACTTAATTATTTAAAAATAAGTCCCGGCCTTTCTTATGCCAATGGTAATGGTAGCAGTAAAATCATATTTGATTACTATTCTGCAAACGTTAAAACCAGTGAAGGGTATTACAATACTATAAACAACTCCAACAGCCCAAACATTAGCGGGAGTATTTTATTCAATCATAAATTTCGTAAAAGAGGCAGAAATTTATCAATGAATATTAATGCAGGTACATCTGCAAATAATTCAGATCAGGATTCACGAAACAATACTATTCAATACAATCCTTCAGGTACTGCCAATCTCTTTTTATTTAATACTCAGCAAAACAATAATCATAATTATGGCATAAGATTTACGTATACTGAACCTTTGACAAAAGTGAGATTCCTTGATATTGTCTTTTCACATAACCTTTCATATTCAAGAAATAACAAGGCGGTTTATAACGTAGATGCACCAACAGGTTTAAAGTTTTTTAATGGCGGGTTAAGCAATGATTATGAAAACAATTATTTTAATAACCGGGCAAATGTCAGCATCAGAACAACAGAAAAAAAATACAATTATACTTTCGGGATAAGTGTTCAGCCTGTAAATCTTAGCGGGCTATCCCTAACTAAAGACAGCGCTTATCGTCCCATTAAAAGAGTAAATGTTTTTCCTGTAGCAAGATTTTCTTATAATTTTTCTAAAACACAATCACTTACGGCAAATTACCGCGGAGATGCACAGCAGCCTGGCTTCACCCAGTTGCAGGATATAGTTGATTCTTCTAATTTACAATACCGTACACGTGGCAATCCTAATTTAAAACCTTCGATAAATCACAGTGTAAATTTTTATTACAACAATTTTAATTTAACAAGCGGCAGAGTACTTTTTACAAACTTATCCTTTAGCACAATTCAAAACCAGATAGTAAATAATACCAGCCGCATCGGTACATCAGGCGCACAACTTACAATGCCCGAGAATGTAAATGGCTATTATAACGTAAGTGGATTTTATAATTTATCAAAGCCTTATAAAAACCGCAGGTACGTGATCAGTTTAAATGGGATTTTAAATTTCAATCACAATATTAATTTGATTGATAATGCAAAAAACACCGGTAAAAACTGGGTAGTTGGGCAGGGATTTAATTTTGAGTTCAATCATAAAGAATGGCTGGAGTTTAGTGCAGGAGCTAACTATAGTCTTAATGCTATTACTTACAGCAATACAGGTACAAATAATACTTTCCGGCAAAATGATAAATATAGTTCCTGGGCCATAAGCAGTAATATAAATATTAATGTTTTTAAAAGCTGGATTTTGAAGTATGATTTTCAGTATACAATCAACCATGGCTTAACCGGTGTTGTTGGAAAAAATATTGCAATTATAAATGCTTCAGTAGAAAAGCAACTATTTAAAAAGAAGAATGGAATTATTCGTTTACAGGGGTTGGATCTACTAAATCAAAATTCAAATATAAGCCGCACGGTAAGCGCCAACTCAATAATTGATTCACGAAGCAATCGCCTTAAACGTTATTTTATGTTAACCTTCACTTATCGTCTTCAAAAGTTTGCCGGCAGGCAATCACAATCTAAAAATTAGAGGAATCTTCATCCAACACAGAGAATAAAAATTCCGGTTTAACAGTTTCTTTTCCTCATTTTATAGTTTGGCACAGTTTTGTTCTATAAAGGGTATGCAACCATTTGAAACCTTTGAATATCTACTTGTAAACACCTGTAGTTGTTGAACGCTATCCAAGCCCATATTGACTTTTCACCAACCTGTGTACCTTCTTTAAGTTATAGCTATAACCACCCTGATCTAAAAAACTGGCTGCATTGTTTTTCATCTCACCTTGATACTGAATTATTAGATAATCGTTTTGAATATCCTGAAAAGTTTGCTAAAGGCTATGCTAAAGTCCATATTATTGAACCTGGTTTTTCTTACCGCCTGGTAAATTATAAATTAAATACAGATTTTGAATTTAAATGCGAGCCCGCAACCGATTTTAGCCTCATAATATATTTTTACCAGTTAAACTCCATAGATAAAATCTTTTTTGAGGTAGGAGAAAACAGTATTGAAGCAGAGGGCAAAGCTTATCGTTCAATTGTTATGACCAATAGCCGGGTAAAGCAAAAACTCTCCTTAAAAAAAGATACCGAAGTAAAGGGACTTACAATCCAATTAAGCGAATCATGGTTAAATGAAAAAATTCTTCAGAGCTCAAACCAAAAAAATTATGATCTTCTTAAACAAAACAACTTTGTGCAGGATGTAATAACAGCCAAGCATCATAAAATACTAAGCGATATTTTTAATCATGAAGAATCGAGCATGCCAGCGCTTTTTATGAACAGCCGGGTATTGCGTTTACTGGAAGGCTTTTTAGAAAACGTCTTAAAAAGAAATATGATAGAGCCGATGCTTTCAATCTCATCAAAAGATTTTGAGAGTATTCTAAAAATCGAAGGACTATTACTTGAGAATTATGGAGAAGTATTTCCTAAAATTGAAAAGCTTGCACGCCTCGCCCTTATGAGTGAAAGTAAATTGAAAAAAATATATAAGCAGGCTTTCGGCATGGGCTTATATGAGTATTATCAAAAGAACAGGATGCATAAAGCTAAAGAATTACTTAACTCCGGTGAATACACTGTCTCGCAGGTGGGTGCTATGCTTGGCTATCATAATCTCAGTAATTTTTCTGTTTCATTTAAAAAAGAATTTAATCAATTGCCAAGAGATCATCAACAACTTGGATAATATCTATCCGAATGCGTAATATTTTAAATTTAAATTAAGAATCCGTTATTTTTATAAATTCCAAGACATTATTTTGTTATACTTCCAAATGCCGTGTACAGGCATTGCAATAACGGATATAGTTAACATTATTTTTATTAATCATATACTTTTGTTTGTTTTCCAATAGTCCAATTCAAATCCATATCCAAAAAAAACTGTTGAATCCTATCTTTTAAAAGACCGACCTCGCTGGTTACCATGTAAGATTTTAAATCCTGTGAAGCCACTAAAATCCAAGTCCCGAATGCGGGACTTTTTTCTTTTTCATCTATACATGTGCCTTTTTTTATTAAAGTCATTAACATAACTTCGCACCCCGTAAATATATATACATGAGTGGTGCATTAAAGGAAGTAAGGAACAGGATAAAAAGTGTTCAAAGCACGCAACAAATTACCAAAGCAATGAAAATGGTAAGTGCGGCAAAATTGAGAAAAGCACAGGATGCTATTACTCAAATGCGCCCATATGCTAAAAAACTGCAGGAGATGCTTAGCAACATTGTTAGTAATGCTGATGGTGATATCAGCATGAACCTGGCAACAGTTAGACCTATAGAAAAAGTTTTGGTAATTGTTGTTACAAGTGACCGGGGATTATGCGGAGGTTATAACAGCAATCTTATCAAACTTGCCAAGCAAACCATTCGTGAAAAATACAGTGCACAAAGCGCAAAAGGAAATGCCGAACTCTTACCGATTGGTAAAAAAGGATATGAGCATTTTTCTAAAAATAATTTTAAAGTTGTTGATCATTACTGGAATATTTTTTCTGATATAAGTTTTGAAAATGTACAAAAGGCCGCAAAATTTGCCATGGATGCATTTGCAAGTGGCCAGGTTGATGCAGTAGAATTAGTATATAGCGAATTTAAAAATGCTGCCACTCAAAGATTTGTTTCAGAACAATTTTTACCGGTACCAAAAACAGAAAAGATAAAGGGGCAGAAGCAGCAGGATTTTATTTTTGAGCCCGATAAAGATGTTTTAATAGAAGAATTAATGCCTAAGATTTTGAACACACAATTGTACAAAGCAGTACTGGATGCAAATGCAAGTGAGCATGGAGCCCGAATGACCGCAATGGATAAGGCAACCGAAAATGCTAATGAATTATTGAAAGCATTAAAAATAAGTTACAACCGTGCAAGGCAGGCTGCTATTACAACTGAGCTTACTGAAATTGTAAGTGGAGCTGCAGCATTACAAGGATAAATTAGATTTGACAATTAGACAATTTGATAATTTGATGTAGATTGTAATTGTCAAATGGTGAAATTGATATGGAACTAAGTACAATCATCCCACATATTGAAGCCTTAATTTTTGCCAGTGGTAAACCATTGAGTACTTTAGAATTGGTGGATCTTATAAATAATGCTTTGGGATTTATTGAAGATAAAGCAACCCTTGACCAGGTTGAATCTTCAATAGAAGCGATACGGGAAAAATATGATTCAGAATTTTATGCTTTTGAAATGAAGGAAAGCGGGGGTGGCTGGCAATTTCTCACCAAAAAAGAATACCATAAAACTATTGCACAGCTTAACGCAGATAAATATTTAAAAAAATTATCTACTGCCTCTTTAGAAACCTTATCCATCATAGCTTACAAGCAACCCATTACAAAGAGTGAGATAGAAAATATCCGTGGCGTGAATTGTGATTATGCAGTGCAAAAACTTCTTGAAAAAGAATTAGTAGTTATTGCGGGCAGAAATGAAGATGCAGTTGGCAAGCCCCTCATCTATACAACTTCAAAATCTTTCATGGATTATTTCGGCATTAACAGCGCTGATGATCTTCCTAAAATAAAAGAAGTGTTGATGGAGGAATTGGTAGAGGCTACTAAAATCCATAATGAAGAATCTTCTGAAGAAAAACAGGAAGAACATGTTACTGAAACGGAAGATAACCAATAGACAATCTGCAATTGGCAATTTTTACAAACTCGAAAATTAATTCTACCTCCTACATCTCACATCGTAAATCGTATATTGAATTACAGTAAATTCGCTGAATGTCAAAAGTTTTATCAAATACAGAATTAATAACTATTGCTGATGAATTTGGTACTCCTGTTTATGTATATGATGCAGATAAAATAAAGGAACAATACAATAAACTTACAACTGCTTTTAAAAATACTGACACTGTTTTTTTTTATGCATGCAAAGCATTAACCAATGTCAATGTTCTTAAATACGTTAAGTCTCTTGATGCTAATGTTGATTGCAGCTCTATAAACGAAGTTAAGCTGGCATTACACGCAGGCTTTACTCCTGAAAAAATCTTATATACTTCTAATGGTATTGCATTTAGTGAGATTGAAGAAGCAAAGGAACTTGGTGTTATCATTAATATCGACAGTCTTTCCAACCTTGAAAAATTCGGAAAAAAGTATGGACATAGTTACCCGGTTGGTATCCGCTTGCGACCAAACATCATGGCTGGAGGTCATCTAAAAATTTCCACCGGTCACGGGAAAAGTAAATTTGGAATTCCTGTTGAACAGGCAGATAAAATAATTTCTCTTGTTGAAAAATATAATATCCATATAAACGACCTGCATATTCACACAGGAAGTGAAATAGAAGATGTAGATGTTTTTGTAAAAGGAATTGAGGTGCTGTTCGATATTATTCCAAAATTTAAAGAGCTGGAAGTAATTGATCTTGGCGGAGGATTTAAGGTTCCTTATCAGCAAGGCGACACAGAAACAGATATTAATTTATTGGCTAAAAAAGTAAATGAATTATTTGCCTCTCATCCAAATCCGGGCGGCAGACCTTTACAGGTTTGGTTTGAGCCTGGTAAATTTTTAGTGAGCGAATGCGGTTACTTTATCACACAGGTAAACGTTATTAAAGAAAGCGGCGATACTATATTTGTTGGTATCGATAGCGGGTTTAATCATCTTATCCGCCCTATGTTTTATGATGCTTACCATCGCATAGAAAATATAAGCAATTCGAATGGTGAGGAAAAAATATACTCAGTTGTAGGTAATATTTGCGAGACCGACACTTTTGCATGGGATAGGAAATTGACCGAGGTTAGAGAAGGAGATTATCTTGCTTTTTATAATGCAGGCGCTTATGGATTTCAAATGTCGTCTAATTATAATTCAAGATTTAAACCTGCAGAAGTAATGGTTGAAAATGGAAAAGCAAAACTGATAAGACAAAGAGATGTTTTTGAAGATCTGTTGAAAAATCAAATTATTTAAATGTCTTCCAATACAAATAAATTCATCAACCTTATTAAGCATCCTGTAAAATTCAGGATGTTTTTATTTTTGAAATTACCTGCAGCATTTTTTTCAGGCGTTAGAATAAAAGAAATTGATGGAGAACGATCCATTGTTAGTGTTCCCTACAAATGGTTAACACAGAATCCCTTTCGATCAACTTATTTTGCTTCTCTTGCTATGGCCGCAGAAATGAGTACCGGAGTATTGGGTATGATGCATGTTTATAAACGCACGCCTCCTGTTTCAATGCTGATAACAAATATGGAAGCAACCTATTTTAAAAAAGCGACGGATAAAACTTTTTTTGTTTGTGAAGCAGGGAAACAAATTCATGATACAATTGAAGATTCAATTGCATCAAACGAATCAAAAAGTATAACAGTAAAATCTATTGGAACTAATAAAGATGGAGAGATTATTGCAGAATTTTTATTCACATGGTCATTCAAAGTAAAAGCTATTTAAACATTTTTAGTTTGTTACTTTCATCACTATTGTTCATTTTATAATTATTATTTATGAAGATTGCTTTTCATGGCGCAGCAAGAACTGTAACAGGTTCCAAACATTTGCTCACGCTATCCAACGGAAAAAAATATTTACTCGATTGCGGAATGTTCCAGGGCATGGGACAGGAAACAAATGATCTAAATAGAAATTTTGGTTTTGATGCCGCTGCAGTTGATTATTTCATTTTATCACATGCACATATTGATCATTGCGGGTTAATCCCTAAGTTGGTAAAAGATGGTTTTAACGGGAAAATCTTTGCAACGCCAGCTACCAAAGACCTGGCAGCTATTTTAATGGAAGACAGTGCAGGCATACAGGAGAATGATCTGAAATTTGTTAACAAACGCAGAGCCGCAGAGGGTTTGCCATACTTTCTTCCTCTTTACACAACAGAAGATGCATTAAAAGCTGTTGATCATTTTGTAGTTCAGGAATACGATCAGTGGTTTGCTGTTGATGAAAATGTACAGGTACTGTATAAAGATGCCGGGCATATAATAGGCAGCGCTACGGTGCATTTAAAAATCCAAGAGAACGGAAAAGAAACACGGCTTACTTTTTCCGGGGATGTAGGGCGTTATCGTGATGTGATCTTAAAATCTCCTTCAGAATTTCCACAGGCAGATTATATTTTATTGGAATCTACTTACGGTAACAGTTTACATGAACAGATAACAGGAACAAATGATCTGTTGCTTGAATGGATCACCAAAACATGTATTCAAAAAAAAGGTAAACTGATCATTCCGGCTTTTAGTGTGGGCCGTACGCAGGAAATTTTATTTGCATTGAACCAACTGGAATCCGAAAATCGTTTACCCGATCTTAGCTATATTGTTGATAGCCCTTTAAGCATGGAAGCTACCCAGGTTATTAAAAGCTATCCTCAATATTTCAATAAGAATATTCAAAAATTATTAGAGACAGACAAAGATCCTTTCAATTTTAAGGGCTTAAAATTTACTAAATCTGTTGAAGAAAGTAAAATGCTTAATTACAGTAAAGATCCTTTGGTAATTATTTCAGCAAGTGGCATGGCAGAAGCAGGCAGAGTTAAACATCACATAAGTAACAATATAGAGAACAGCCGGAACACAATTTTGTTTACGGGATATTGTGAGCCAAATTCTCTTGGAGGAAGATTAAAGCTACATCCTAAAGAAGTAAATATTTTTGGAGCGCCGCATGAAGTAAATGCAGAGATAGCCGAGATAAGAAGTATGAGTGCACATGGAGATTATAATGATCTTTGCCAATGGCTTGCCTGCCAGGATCCTAAACAGGTAAAGAAATTATTTTTAGTGCATGGTGAATATAATGTGCAACAGGACTTTCAGCAAAGGCTTATCAGCAAAGGTTTTTTAGATGTTGAGATCCCTGAAAGACATTATGAGATTGGATTGACTTAATCCTTAGCAATCTTCCTGTAACTGGTAATTACACCACGAATTAATGAAGAACTAAATCCCCTGTGTTCCATTTCATTTAAGCCTGCAATGGTACAGCCTTTGGGAGTTGTTACTTTATCAATTTCCTGCTCAGGATGATTGCCATTTTGAATCAGTAACTCTGCAGAACCTTTTACAGTTTGTGCGGCAATAATACTTGCAGTAGCAGCATCAAATCCAATTTCAATTCCTCCCTGAATATTTGCACGGATAAAGCGCAATGCATATGCAATACCGCAGGCACCCAATACAGTTGCAGCCTCCATTAGTTTTTCATCAATGGTAACCACTTCACCAAGATTTTTAAAAAGATCATTTACATATTTTATATCTGCAGATTTAGCATTCGTACTGCAAATGCATGTCATACTTTGTTGTATAGCAATGGCAGTATTTGGCATAGCCCTGAAAATGGGGATCGCCCTTTCTATAATCAACTCCATATCACTGATCGTAACGCCTGTAACTACAGAAATAAATATTTTATTTTTATCCAGTTCATTTTTTATTTGCTTAAGCAGATCGGCAACCTGGAAAGGTTTTACAGCCAATATTACAACATCACTTTTCTTTACTGCTTCGTTATTATCGTCGGTTATTGTGATCCCTTTTTCTTGTAGAGATCGTAAAGTAGTAATGTTACGTTTTGTAACAATTATTTCGGATGCCTTATTGAATTTACTTTTCAATAAGCCTTCGGCAATGGCGGAACCCAGATTTCCTCCACCGATTATGGCTATACGTTTATTCATGAGTATCTGTTTATTCAAAGATAAGCACAGAGCCTCCATAATTTATTAAGCTATCTTAACTTACAGCAAAATCAGAAAATTAATAATGAAACAATTCCTTTTATTTCTTTTTTTTCCGGCGTTTTCTTTTTCCCAGCAATTCACCAAACAGGAGATCAGCCGCTATGAACTACAGGCAAAAAATATCACTATCATTCGTGATACATGGGGCATACCTCACATTTATGGAAAGACCGATGCCGATGCAGTATTTGGATTGTTATATGCACAATGCGAAGATGATTTTAAAAGAGTTGAGTTTAATAATCTCGAGAACCTGGGGCGAATGAGCGAAGTAACAGGCGAAAATGATTTATATACCGATCTGCAAATGCGCCTGATCTATGACTCTGTTGCTGCAATAAATGATTATAATAAGAGCCCCGCATGGTTTAAAAAATTATTGGATGCCGCCGCAGATGGTGTAAATTATTTTCTCTATAAACATCTCGAAGTAAAGCCTGCGGTACTTACTTATTTTAAGCCGTGGTATGCACTTATGCGTACCAATGGAAGTATTTCTGCAACCAACACAAGAGGTGTAAGTGTACAGGAGATAAAAAAATTTTATACCAATAATACTGCTGATCAAAATGAAACTTCATTAATAAAAAACTTAAATGAACAGAATGAAAATATAACCGGATCAAATGGCTTTGCAGTTATGCCATCAAAAACAAAAAATAAAAATGCAATACTTTATATCAATCCACATGTTAGTTTTTATTATAGAAGCGAAATGCATATGGTTAGTAACGAAGGTTTAAATGTTTACGGGGCAGTCACGTGGGGGCAGTTCTTTATCTTCCAGGGATTTAATCAGCATTGCGGATGGATGCATACTTCAGGTTATGCAGACCTTGCAGATCTGTATGAAGAAAAAATTATAAAAAAAGGAAATCGGTTATTTTATCAATACGATAATGATGTAAAAGCAGTGTCAAGCAAACAAATTACTATCAGTTATAAAAAAGAAGATCAGATAACTCCGCAAACCTTCACTGCATACTTTACACATCATGGACCTGTAATGACAAGCCGCAATGGAAAGTGGCTAAGCCTTAAAGAGAATAACCGTTCATTAAATGGTTTAATGCAATCATGGCTAAGAACAAAAGCAAAAGGTTATTACAGAGTTTGAAAAAATAATGCAGATGCGTTCCAACACTTCCGACAATACTGTATTTGCAGATGATAAAGGAAACATTGCTTACTGGCATGGAAATTTTATTCCCAGGAGAGATCCAAAATATGATTGGTCTAAACCGGTGGATGGATCAACTTCGGCTACTGAATGGAAAGGAATTCATGAGTTAAATGAGATCATTCATGTTCATAACCCATCTACAGGATGGATACAAAATTGTAATTCTACACCATTCACAGTTTCCGGAAAAGCAAGTCCGGATAAAAATAAATACCCAACATACATGTCCCCTGATGGCGAAAATCCAAGAGCGGTAAATGCTATCAGGCTTTTAAATAATCAAAATAATTTTACATTAGATAAGATGATCGAAACAGGTTACAACACTCGCCTGGCTGCCTTTGATATTTTATTGCCTTCATTATTTATTGCATACTACGAAAAACAAAGGCAGGAATCAACAATAAAGGCAGATCTGGATGAAGCTATTCAATTATTAAAATTATGGAACAGGAAATCTTCTGCCTCGTCTGTTGCTACAACGTTGGCAATAGAATGGGCTACAAGACTAATGATAAATCCACCGCAAACAGGAGAAGAAAAAACTGATGCGATTAAAAGATTGGAAGCGCTGACAAAAAATATAAGTCCGCAACAAAAAATAAATTATTTGCAGGATGTAATAAACAGCCTTAATGCACAGTTTGGTAACTGGCGGTTGGCATGGGGAGAGATGAACCGTTACCAACGGCTTACTTCAGACCTGCAACAAAAATTTGATGATAATAAACCCAGCTTTCCTGTTGGCATGGCTTCATCAATGTGGGGATGTCTTCCCTCTTTCAGCACTGTTAGGCCTGAAGGTTTAAAACACAGGTATGGTGTAAACGGTAATAGCTTTGTTGCAGCAGTTGAGTTTGGTAAAAAAATAAAAGCAAAATCAGTTGTAACAGGAGGTGAAGGAATGGCTCCCTCCTCAAAACATTTTCTCGATCAGACGCAAATGTATATCGATGGAAAATTTAAAGATGTTTTGTTTTATAGAGAAGATGTTTTAAAACATGTTGAAAGAAAATATCATCCGGGAGAATAATTAATTTAAAACCTTTCGATCTTAAAAGCACTCATATCAATAGTTGTATTCTTGCGCTGAATAATTTCAGTAACTAATTTACCTGTTGCAGGTGCAAGAGATACACCTACCATAGCATGTCCTCCTGCAAATACTACATTTTCAAAATTATTTGGGCGCCCGATATAAGGTAAGCCATCAGGAGTAACCGGGCGTAAGCCATGCCATATTTTATCTTCAGGTGGAAGATCAATTTGTAAACCCGGGTAGAAATTTTTTACAGAATCATAAATGCCCTTCATTCTTTTTGGCAATATTTTTTCATTGGTACCACTTATCTCCATTGTACCGCCTATGCGTAACTGTTGTCCCCATGGAGTCACAGCACATCTTCCTTCAATTAATATAGCAGGATAATGAATGTTTTTTTCCACGTTATCATACGTATAACTATATCCTTTGCCTGGCTGTAATAACAATTTCACTCCCATCATTTTTGCCATATGTGGCAGCCAGCTTCCTGTTGCTATAACCAACCCATCGCAATTAAACCTGCCATTGTTAGTAATTACTGCAGAAACTTTATTTTTTACTATCTCAAATCCTGTAACTGTTGTGTTTAATTGAAATTGCACTCCTTTCTCCTGCAAATAATTTTTTAAAGCAAACATAAATCTCCCGGGATTTATGTGACAGTCATCTTTAAATAGAACTGCACCTGTTACATTCAACTCAACATCCGGCTCCAACTTCTGTACCTGGTCTTTATTTAATCGTTCTGCTTTTAATCCAAATTTTTCTGCCGCATCTGCTAAATGAAATTCATGATCCAAAGTTTTTTGTTCTCTGCACATCATCAGGCATCCTTTCTCTTCCATTAAAAAAGTATCGCCAATATCATCTCTTATCTCATTTATTAAATGCCTGCTTAACTGTAAAATATTATTCAGATGCGGTGCATTTTTTAAGACGGTATCCGCATTGCTGTTCTTCCAAAAATAATAAGCCCATTCAATCAAACTTTTACTCAGCCTGGTTTTAATATAAAAGGGGCTGCTGCTGCTAAGCATGTATCTAAGCCCTTCTGCAATTATTCCCGGGGAGGCTAAAGGAGTAAAATGACTGGGAGAAAAATAACCCATATTACCAAAGGAACACCCAGTAGTAATATCGCTTCTTTCAATTACAGTAACTGTATAGCCTTGCTTCTGCAAATAATACGCACAATTTAATCCTATAACACCGCCGCCGATAATTGTAATTGTATTCAAAGAAATTCGTTAAAATTTTTCACAAACTACAAAGAAGGAAGTTGATTTGGGAAATGATTATTCCTTTCACTAAACTTTCACAAATCCTACTACTCGATAGCATAGTATTTGACGTATATAAAGTCTAAAAAAGGAGAAAATATGTCACAATTAAAAAGCTTTTATGTACTGGTTATCGCTGTTGGTGCTATGGTGTTAAACAGTTGTGGAACTTCTGCCCATATAGAAAAAGATGAATCAGCCAATCTTAAAAATTATAAAACTTATACCTGGATAGATAAAGAAAATAAGGATAAGCTTAAAAATGAGATCGCTGCACAGAATCTGAAATCTATTGTGAATAATGAATTGCAGAAAAATGGATTCAGGGAAGTAAAGTACAATTCTGACCTGTTATTAAGTTATGATCTGCTGGTAGAGAAAAGTGTGAAGGAACAAAACGAGCCTGTGTACAGCCAACCCTATTCCCGGGTTTATTACAATCCTTACACACGCAGATACGGAACACTCTATTATCCTTCTCAATTTTTGGGATACGATAGTTATACCACACCTGTAAAGGAAGGAACTGTTTCTATCAGCATGATAGATGCAAAAACTGACAAAACTATTTGGCAGGGTTGGACAACTGACGAATTAAACAGTAATAATTTCAGCAGTAAAGAAGTTCAAAGGAATGTAAGGTCGATATTTAAAAAGTTCGAAGTAGCTGATAAATAATCAGTGCCGCAACAATGTTGATCCCGCCTAATATGGCGGGATTTTTTTTAGTATAAAATTGAATAAGAATAGATAATAGAAAAATTTGGCAGCCAAAGACCGTGAGAGTATCTTTGCCGTCCTTTAAAAACAATGCCGCGTTGGTCAAGGGGTTAAGACGCCTCCCTTTCACGGAGGAATCACGGGTTCGAATCCCGTACGTGGTACTAGGTTCTGCTTTGAACATATCTAAACCGTTTTAAAATAGCTTCGATTTCACGATCAATTTACAGGCATGTCAGTATTAGTTAATAAAAATTCAAAAATTTTAGTGCAGGGATTTACAGGAACCGAAGGCACTTTTCATGCCACGCAAATGATTGAATATGGAACTGACGTTGTTGGCGGGGTTACACCAAACAAAGGCGGCACTACTCATTTAAATAAACCTGTCTTTAATACTGTTGCGGATGCAGTAAAAAAAACCGGTGCAGATGTAAGTATAATATTTGTTCCGCCGGCATTTGCTGCGGATGCTATTATGGAAGCAGCCGATGCAGGGATTGCTTTGATAGTTTGCATAACTGAAGGTATTCCTGTGCAGGATATGGTAAAAGTGAAAATTTTTTTACAGGATAAAGAAACGAGATTGATAGGGCCAAACTGCCCTGGGGTTATTACTGCGGATGAATGCAAAGTAGGTATTATGCCGGGCTTTATTTTTAAAAAAGGAAGAATAGGAATTGTTTCAAAATCCGGTACATTAACTTATGAAGCTGCTGACCAGGTAGCAAAAGCAGGACTTGGGATATCAACTGCTATTGGTATTGGTGGCGATCCTATAATCGGCACCACAACAAAAGAAGCAGTTGAATTATTTATGAATGATCCTGAAACAGATGGTATAGTAATGATCGGAGAAATTGGTGGTGGTATGGAAGCCGAAGCGGCACGCTGGATAAAAGAATATGATCATGTTGCAGCATCTCTAGGGAAGAATAAAAAACCTGTTGTGGGTTTTATTGCAGGACAAACAGCACCTCCCGGTCGCCGTATGGGCCATGCAGGTGCAATTGTTGGTGGTGAAGAAGATACCGCGGCCGCTAAAATGAAAATATTAGAGGAATGCGGAATTCGTGTTGTTGCAAGTCCTGCAGACATTGGTAAAACTATGGCAGCTGTAATGTAGAAATAAAAATTTGATAGCCGGCCTCATTACGCTGATGTAGCTTTTTCATCGATGGTTTATCCCGATTATTTTGGAACTCCTTTCAACCTCGATAATTCTATTTATCAATTGTTAAACCCGTCTTATAAAAGTATTACGTGTTTTTAGTTTGTATGCAATTACAACTATTTTGCATCATAAGCCATCAAATAAGCAGCAACAATACCTTACGCTCCTTGTATTTATTTAAACAGGTGTTATGATTTATAAAAAATTCAGCCTTTTCTTTGTCTTTATATTTTTGTTTTCTTTTTTGCAAACAAATCTATTTGCACAGACAATTAATAATTACGAAAAACAATGGATACACGTTGATGAATTAATAAAGAAAGGCTTCACTAAATCTGCGTTGGAAGGATCTGAAAAAATTTATGAGACTGCTAAAAAAGATAATAATGATCCACAAATAATTAAAGCATTACTCTTCCGGATCACATTAAATAAAAATCTTGAAGAAAACTCAAATGTAAAAAGCATTGCACTTGTTGAAAAAGAAATACAATTGTCCAAACAACCTGCAAGGTCAATACTGAACAGTATCCTGGCAGAAATGTATTGGAATTTTTTACAACAAAACCGATACAAGCTTTATAACAGAACACAAACAGTTGTTTTTAAAAAAGATGATATTCTGACCTGGGGATTAGAAGATCTTCATAAAAAAATTGGCGATCTCTATCTAATATCTATTAAAGAAGAAAAACTTTTACAACAAACTAAACTGGCGCCACTTGATGCAATTATTATTAAAGGAAATGTGCAATACCTGCGACCTACTTTATACGATCTGTTAGCTCATCGTGCATTGGATTATTTTAAAAATGACGAACGAGACATAAACAAACCTGCATACG
>JAYVEA010000080.1:0-5446 GCA_043749085.1 Chitinophagales bacterium | reverse complement strand
CAGCCTTTTGCTTTTTTATAAAGTGCTGAATCCTGTCAAAATAAGAAAATAAATAAGCTGGATTTGAAATAAAATTCTTCGTACAGCGTTTATATTTTGATAACACGGGTTATCGCCACATCCAAAATCCAGAATATGAAAAACATTTTACACAAAGGTTTTTTCTACATATTTATTACCCTCACCATTTCTTATTCAGGATTTTCGCAGGATATACATTTTTCTCAATTTTTTGAAACTCCACTACTCCGTAACCCGGCCCTTGCAGGCATATTTACAGGTGACTTAAGGATACAGGCTGTTTATCGTACACAATGGAACACGGTTACCGTGCCATATCAAACAGGCTCATTGAATGCAGAGTATAAACTGCCAATGGGAAGCAGTAATGATTTCTTAAGTATTGGTGGCGAAGTGTTGTATGATAAAGCCGGAACAGTTGCATTAACTGCTACACATGTTTTACCAACAGTTAACTATCATAAATCATTAAGTGAAGAAAAAAATATATACCTGTCGCTTGGTTTTATGGGTGGACTTGTTCAGAGAAGATTGGACCGCTCTAAAATGACAACCAACAGCCAATACAATGGCTCATCTTATGATGGCAGTTTAAATGACGGCGAAACATTTCCCAATTCAGGCTACACCTATTTTGATGGTAGTGTTGGAATGAGCTTTAATTCGCAGATTGGTGAAAGTGAAGACGACAATCTTTTTATCGGCGCTGCTTATCATCATGTCAATCATTCTAATAAAATTTCTTTTTATCAAAATACTAATATAGAGCTCTTACCTAAATGGGTTTTCTCTGCAGGACTTCGTATGGGAGTTACCGATTATTCCTATGTAACTTTTCATGCTGATTATTCAAAGCAGGGAACCAGCACAGAAACAATCGGAGGAGTTTTATATTCATACAAATTAGATGACCCTGTTGATCCAAAATATGTTTTTCATGCAGGTGCATTTATTAGATGGAAAGATGCCATAATACCTGTAGCAAAAATGGAGTATAAACCTTTTACCATAGCAGTAAGCTACGATGCAAACGTATCTCAGTTAAAAACCGCCAGCAAGGGCCGTGGAGGATTTGAGATATCAATTTCTTACCAAACTTTTTTTGACAGATTTAATTCATCACAGGATAAAACACGCTGTCCACGTTTTTAATAGCCGGCAATCCAGTTCTTCAAAGTGTCTAACGCGTAAGAACTCTTAATTTTGGATTGTTTGGATGAGAATAACCTCTCCGTTAATTCGGAGGGGTTTTCTTAATTATAGCCCTTTCTATTTATTATTTTTGGATGATGATGGTTGAAGAATTATATAAAATTTTTTTAAAGCAGTTGAAAAAAAATTACGATGAAAGAGAGTCAGCCAATATTACTGATTGGGTGTTTGAAAGTGTAGCAAACATTAAAAGGTTAGATAGAGTTATTGATAAACAGAAACCATTAAGCAATTCAACTATAGAACATCTAAATAATGTATTGCAACAGCTTTTGCAGCATAAGCCTGTGCAATATGTTTTGGGAGAAGCATGGTTTTATAAAATGAAATTGAAGGTAAATGAGCATGTGTTAATACCCAGACCTGAGACGGAGGAGTTGGTTGAATGGATGGTTGCGGAAATAAGAAATAAGAAATTAGAAATAAGAAATAAAAAAGTTGCCGAACTCACAACTGATAACTCACCACTCACTATTCTTGATATTGGTACGGGAAGCGGATGTATTTCCATCGCTTTAAAAAAAGAATTACCCAATGCAGAAGTTTCTGCAATAGATGTTAGCGAAGATGCTTTAAATATTGCTAAACAAAATGCGGTCGATCAAAACACACAAATTAATTTTTCGCAAACCGATTTTCTAAATGAAGAATTATGGCCATCGTTACCATCATTCAATATCATTGTTAGTAATCCGCCATACATTCCCGAAGATGAAAAAAGTAAACTTGCTAAAAATGTTGTTGATCATGAACCACATCTTGCATTGTTTGTCGGCAATGATGAGCCATTTATTTTTTATAAAAAGATCACATCCTTTGCTGATAAGTATTTAAAAGATAAAGGAAAAATTTTTGTTGAGGTGCATGAAGATTATGCAAATAAAGTACAACAAATATTTGCAGAGAAAAATTTTAAAACAGAAGTGAGAAAAGATATTTACGGACGAGAAAGAATGATCAAAGCATCTGGATAAATTAAAATCCTGTACTCATTTAATCCTAAAAATCCTAGTCCTATTTTTGCCCGGCAACTGATGCCGAAGTTGTTGCACCTAATTTTTTTGCTACCTGCATTACCCTTACTATATCGCCCCAGCTAACCAATGAGTCAGCATTTACTACCACAGCAGGTTTTATACTGTCTCCTACATGTATATGACTTCTTAATGCACTTTCAAGAGAATCAAAAATAATTTTATGCTGACCAACATAGATCTGCTTGTTCTTATCAATGCTTACAATTACGCTTTGCTTGGCTTTTGCATCGCTTTTGGCTTTTGGGTTGCTTACTCTAATAACATTAGGATTAGCCAGAGTGGAAATTATTAAAAAGAAAAACATGAGGATGAACAGGATGTCATTCAATGGGCCTGTATCCAGTTCAGCATGTTGTTCTTTTAATCTCTTTCTTAAACTCATTTTTTGCTAATTGCTAATTGTCAATTTTTTTATTTTGTGGGCTCCTGTAAAATATCAATGAATTCTGCGCTGGCAACATCCATTTTATTTTCTACGTGATTTATTTGTGCGGCGAGGTAACTATAGCCAATGAATGTTATGATGCCAATGATCAAGCCTGTTGCAGAGGTTATCATCTTTACGTAAATACCATCGGCAATGGTATTAAAATTATATTCGCTGCTGCCCGCAATCCCTTTAAATAACTGAAGCATACCAACGATAGTTCCAAGAAAACCAAACAGGGGAGCGATACGTGCAATGATGGAAAGTACCGGAAGATTTTTTTCCATCTTATACATTTCCAGCACACCAACATTATCCATACTTTTTTCAATAGCATCAATTGGTTTACCAATTCGTTGAATGCCTTTATCAATCATTCTTGCTACAGGATGAGAATTATTTTTAGAAAAACTTCTTGCTGCAGCAATGTTTCCTGATACGATATTATCACGAATGATACTCATAAAATTATCTTCTATTTTACCGGCCTTACGTATAGCAATGAATCTTTCAATAAAAAAGAAAATAGCTGCTACCAATAAAAGAGCCAATGGTATCATGAGTACACCACCCTTTATCAGTATATCCCAAAGTGATTGCATTTGATGCGATGAAGCAGCTGCAGTTGTGTCGGTTTGTAAAAGAAATAAGTGCATTGAGATTTGGTTTGGGCAAATGTAAACAGTAATCTATTAAAGCTTTAATGCAAAAATAATTTTAACGTAATTGTTAACAGGTGTCTGACACCATGAGTTGTCTGACACTTATGCTTCACGGTTTACTAAGTCTAAAGAAAAAGCAGGAAGACAAACGCTCCAGTATTCGCATTCCTCATCAAAAGGATTTGAGTAACGAACCCTGCTTCCTTTCTTAATTAGAATGCTTTGCCCTGCGGAAACCATAATTTCCACGCCATCAACTTCAAACATTTTTTTACCGCGGCTTACTAAAGTGTATTCATCAAATTCAGGATTTTGATGTGGCTCACTCCAGCCCGGCGGCGCTACCATGTGCGCTATACTTATTGCAGAAGTTTTTGTTGTTGCCAAACCAAAATGTTCTTCAATTAACTTTCCATCTGTGGTTGGAACAACAAATGGTTTATCCTGTTTAAAATAATTCATACAAAATTTTTAAATAAAAAGTGCCGCAATATCGGCACTTCATAATTAATTATAATTTATTTACTTCTTTTCCTGTAATTGCGTCATTGCCATAATTTGTTTCATTGTCTTTTCCATTCCTTCGGTGCTCCCATCTAAAAATATCACATTGCCTTTGCCATACTCTGCAAAATTCTTTACTGCTTCCACCCACATGCTGAACAAAATAACATTGGTATCAAGATTTGCTTGCTTCATTTCTGATGCAGCCTGGCTCATACCTTTTGCAACTTCTTCCCGAAACAAGGCAACACCCTGTCCACGCAATTGAGCAGCCTGTCTTTCTGCTTCCGCTGCAATTTTTATTGCATTACCTTCTGCTTCAGCAGCTTTTGTTTTGGTTATAAGTAAAGCCTGGCCTTCATTTTCAGCCGCCGCTTTTAAATTATTGCTGGCCACAACACGGCTCATGCTTTCAATGATAGCAGTATCAAAAGTAATGTCGTTTATCTGCAGATCAATTAAATGATAACCCCATTCTTCCAACGCAAAATCTATCTGTTCTTTTACAAAAAGAACGATCTCTTTTCTCAGCGTTAAAATTTCTGCCTGCCTTTTAGATGCAACAAAAGCCCTGATGGAACCCTCAACCGTCCTTACCAAACTCTGCATAAGGTCTTTATCGCTTATGAATTTGAAAGCTACTTTTTTAATGGTTTCTTCATCTGCATTTTGTACAGAATACAGCAACATACTTTTAAAATAAACATTTGCCTGGTCAACCGTTATTGCCTGGAATTCCAGTTCGACAGAACGGTTTTGAATACTAATTTTTTTATAGATCTGTTCTAAAAAAGGGAGTTTGAAATTTAAGCCGGGAAGCATTATGCGCCGGTATTTTCCAAACATAGTAACCACACCGATCGTTCCCTGGTTAACCGTTACAAAGCATCCCAGGAAAGCAAAAACTAAAATGATGAGCCACCAATAATTAATAAGGAATTCTTTCATTGCAGTTATAATTTTTACTCAAGGTAGTGATATTTATGTAGTGGGCATTTACTCTCTTATCTTCTTCATTTGTGTTGCTATGTGAAGTATATTACATCAGAGTTTCTTAAGCATCGAGTTAACAATTATTTAAACACCCATTCAGATGACAGAACGAGAGAAGATAAAGGAATATGATGAAATGTTACAGAAGTACATTGTCAACAAATCTTTCATAAAAATATTTAGGACTATTTGTGACAAGGAAGAAAATTTATCTGGCTTTCTTTTGGGAATGTCAGGAGATTTTTTGTTTTTACAACTTACCTATAATTTTATATTTGATGGATATGCAATAATTAGAAAGGATGATTTTGATAGTATAAGACATTCAAGTTATGAACGAACTCAGCGTAAAATTTTTAATGCAGAAGGACTTTTAGCAACTGAATACGGCTTTGACAAATATTTGCCATTGACGAGTTGGGCAGATATCTTAAAGACTATTAAAAAATATGATTTGCACGTTATCATTGAAAATATCAATAAAGACTATTTGATATAATGGTCAAAAATGGTTGGTAAAATCTTATGGAAGATAATACCAGAAAGGGTTACAAAGAAATTAATTGAGATTGGTTTCAATTAACTTCTTT
>JAYVEA010000079.1:0-16160 GCA_043749085.1 Chitinophagales bacterium | reverse complement strand
TTAACTTTTCATCATCGGGCTTATCATGTATGCGATACGGAAATGGAATTGGTTTTTTATTCACCTTGATCTTTGAAACATACTCTGCAACTGTTCTGTTGGCAAGCAACATAAATTCTTCGATAAGCTGGTGAGCTTCTTTACTTTCCTTTACAACTATGCCTATCGGCTTTCCATGTTCATCTAAAGTAAATCGCACTTCAGTTGAAGAAAAATTGATGGCGCCATTTTTAAATCTTTGTTTACGGAATTGTTGTGCAAGGGAATTCAATAATAGTATTTCCACTTCATGATCGCCTTTTTGCCTTTCAATTATTTCCTGTACTTCTTCATAAGTAAACCGCCTGTCAGAATGAATGATAGTTTTTCCTAACCAGTAATTTTTTACTTCTCCTTTATTATTTATTTGAAAGATGACAGAGAAAGTAAATTTATCTTCATTAGGGCGCAGTGAACATAATTCATTTGATATCTTTTCCGGTAGCATGGGATTAACCCTATCGGGCAAATACACGCTGGTGGCTCTTTCATATCCACTCACATCCAACGTTGTACCCGGCTTTACAAAATGACTTACATCAGCAATGTGTACACCGATCTCGTAATTCTCATTCTTTAATTTCCTGATCGATATTGCATCATCAAAATCTTTTGCATCAACAGGATCAATTGTAAAAGTTAGAATATCACGGCAATCTTTTCTTTTAAGAATTTCTTCGTCATCTCCGGTATCTGTAAGATTAGAAAGTTCATCAAGTGCTTCTTTGCTAAACTCTAAAGGAAATCCACTTTCGATGAGGATTTCCTTCATCGCCATGTCATTCACATCTTTTGCTTCCAGGATATTTACCACTTCACCTTCGGGCTTTTTCTCATCATCACCCCAGTTAAGCAAACGAACAACAACCCGGTCTTTATCTTTTGCCCCATTCAGATTTTTTAGACTCACATAAAAATCGGGCATTGGCTTTTGACTGTCAGCAGTAAAAAAAGCAAAATTTTCACTGATCTCTATGTTGCCGATAAATTCAATTTGCTTTCTTTCCACAACCTCTTCCACCCGTCCTTCTGCACGTTTGCCATTGTGTTCTTTAATGCTTATACGTACTGTGTCTCCGTGGAATGCTTTTCCAAAATCATGGGGACGGATAAAAATATCTTTGTCAACACCTTCAACAATTACATAGCCTATGCCTGAACGTGTGATATCTAACTTTCCTTTTACCAGTTTATGTTTATTCTTAAAATCTTTACCCTTTTTCTTACTCATATTTTCTATTCACTATTTATATCGCAAAGTACAAATTTAGTCAATAGTCATTAAGTCATTAAGTCATTAGCCATTATTTAATTCTCTACTCAATGACCATTGGCTTAATGACTGATGACTTATCGAGAGTTCGTACATTTAAATTATAAATGAGTGCAAAAATAATCACCCGAACGATCTGGATACTTTCTCTTGTAAGCCTTTTTACCGATGTGGCCAGTGAAATGCTTTACCCCATAATGCCTGTCTTTCTGCGAAGCATAGGATTTTCATTTGTGCTCATTGGAGTGCTGGAAGGTTTTGCAGAAGCAGTAGCAGGATTAAGCAAAGGGTATTTTGGTAAGAAAAGTGACAGCATAGGAAAGCGTTTACCTTTTGTGCAATTTGGCTATGGCTTAAGTGCTATCTCTAAACCGATGATGGCAGCTTTTGTTTACCCGCTCTGGATATTTTTTGCAAGAACGATTGACAGGCTGGGTAAGGGATTAAGAACAGGAGCAAGAGATGCAATGCTTAGTGATGAATGCACAAAAGAAAATAAAGGAAAGGTTTTTGGTTTTCACCGAAGCCTGGATACAATGGGCGCTGTGCTTGGCCCTGCAATTGCACTTATATATTTATATTATCATCCCGCAAATTATAAAACACTTTTTATTATTGCTTTTTTCCCGGGAGCAATTGCGATTCTGTTTACACTTTTTATAAAAGAAAAAAAATTGCAAAAAAATACAGAAATGAAAAAAGAGAAGTGGAGTTTCTTTGCCATATTTTCTTATTGGAAAAACAGTTCTGCAGAATACAAAAGATTACTTATTGGTTTGTTGCTTTTTGCAACATTCAACAGCTCTGATGTTTTTTTATTATTGAGAATGAAAGAGAGCGGACTTACGGATACGGCAGTGATAGGAGTGTATATTTTCTATAATCTTGTATTTGCATTGCTTGCATATCCTATAGGAATTCTTGCAGATAAGCTTGGACTGAAAAAAATATTTCTTGCTGGGTTGTTTGTATTTGCAGTTGTGTATGCAGGATTTGCTTTCAATACTAATCTCATCATTTTCTTTGTACTGTTTTTTTTATACGGATTATATGCGGCCGCCACAGAAGGCATTTCAAAAGCATGGGTAAGTAATATTGTAAACAAAAATGAAACTGCGACTGCTATTGGTACCTACACAGGCTTACAGAGCATTTGTGCTTTGCTTGCCAGCAGTCTTACAGGTTATTTATGGTTTACTTTTGGATCAGTTACAACATTTACAATTACTGCTTGTGTAACTTTGATCGTAATTTTATATTTAGCAAGATTTCATAAGCCAACACCATTAAAAATTGATCCATGACAAGTTATGATACAGTAACTGAAGCACTAAAAAGCCCCCTAAATCCCCCGAAGGGGGACTTTGAAACTTCTAAATATTTTAAATGATTCGCTTAAAATAAATAAATATGAATAGCTATGATACAGTAACTGAAGCAATAAATGGTTTAAAAGAAAGAGGCTATACAATTGATTTTAATATTGCTTTTGATAAATTAATTTGTTCTGATAAGAATATTTGTTTGCATCCTGATGAATTTGAGATCGTAGAATCGCATCGTTTTGAAGGTGACTCAAACCCCGATGATGAAGATGTTGTGTATGCAGTAGAATCAAAAGAGGGAAATATAAAAGGAATAATAACAAGTGCATTTGGTTTATATGCAGATCCTGCATCAAACAAAATAATTCAAAAGTTATCAATGCATAAGTAGTCGGACACGAAAAACTTTTGGCGGAAATTGAGATTTTAATTACTTCTTAAAATAAATTCCATGCACAAATTACCACGCAGAACATTTTTACAGCAATCACTACTGGCTGGTGTTGCCGTTACGCTTCCAAATCAGATAAAAGCCTTTGCCTCTTCTTCAACAAATAAAGTTCGGGTCGGGATGATAGGCGTTGGGTTTCGATCGCATGAACACATGGGAAATTTTTTGCAGAGAGATGATGTGGATATTGTTGCCATTGCTGATCCGCAGCAACGCAGCATTACCGATGCATTAAAAATTTTTAAAAAATATAACCGAGCGGATCCTGCTGTTTATAAAAACGGGAATTATGATTATAAAAATCTTTTAAAAAGAAATGATGTGGATGCAGTTGTTATTTGTACTCCATGGGAATGGCATATAATCCAGGGAATAGACGCATTGAATGCCGGGAAAATTGCAGGAATAGAAGTATGCGGAGCAATGAAATTGCAGGACTGTTGGGACATAGTGAACACTTCAGAAAAAACAAAGTTGCCCGTAATGATGATGGAGAATGTTTGTTACCGTCGTGATGTGATGGCAGTGCTGAATATGGTAAGGCAGGGAATGTTTGGAGAGCTGATGCATGCGCAGGGAGGATACCAGCATGATCTGCGGGGCGTTTTATTCAATGATGGTATTACCGCCTACAACAGTGGTGTTGAGTTTGGACCAAAAGCATACAGTGAAGCACAGTGGAGAACAAATCATTATGTAAATCGCAATGCAGAGTTATATCCTACGCATGGCTTAGGACCTGCCGCTGTGATGCTGGACATAAATCGCGGAAACAGGATGATAAAGCTTTCTTCGGTTTCTACAAAAGCAAGAGGCTTACATAAATATATTGTAGAACATCCAAAAGGTGGTGCCAATCATCCCAATGCAAAAGTAAAATTTAAAGAAGGAGATGTAGTAAGTACACAAATTCAATGTGCTAATGGCGAAACAATTCTGCTTACACATGATACATCATTACAGAGGCCTTATGATCTTGGTTTCCGGGTACAGGGTACCGAAGGTTTGTGGCAGGACTTTGGCTCCGGCGGTTTAAACCAGGGATTTATTTATATGGAAAAGAAAATGAATAAAAGTGATAAATGGGATAACACAGAAAAATGGATGAAAGAATATGATCATCCTTTATGGAAAAAATTTGGTGAGCAGGCCGAAGGTGCAGGACATGGAGGCATGGATTTTTTTGTTGATCATACTTTTATTGAATGTATAAAACGGAAAATTGATTTTCCATTGGATGTGTATGATCTTGCCAGCTGGTATGCAATTACACCACTTAGCGAAAAGTCAATTACAGAAGGAGGGCAGGTACAAAACATTCCTGATTTTACAAGAGGTAAATGGAAAACTAGAAAATCGATAAGTCTGAGTCCGGATGAAATTTCTTAATTTCTTCAATTAATTATTTATGATCAACAGGAGAATTTTTTTACAGCTCTCATCGTTAACTGCTCCATTACTTTCCGCAAAAGATGCATTGGCATTTTCAAAAAATACTGTTACTAAACCAATCGTTATCTCTACATGGGATTTTGGTAAAGCCGCCAATGCTGAAGCATGGAATACGCTTGGCAGCGGTGGTAAAGTTATTGACGCTGTAGAAGCAGGTGTAAAAATTCCGGAAGCTGATGAAAACAATCAAAGCGTGGGATATGGCGGCTTACCGGATAGAGATGGCAGGGTCACTCTTGATGCATGCATAATGGATGGTTCCAATTTAGCATGCGGTTCAGTAGCGGGTCTTGAATATATTGTTCATCCTATATCTGTTGCCAAACTGGTTATGCAAAAAACACCACATGTGATGTTGGTTGGCGATGGAGCTTTGCAGTTTGCCTTAGCGAATGGTTTTACAAAAACAAATTTATTAACGCCAAAAAGTGAAAGAGACTGGAAAGAGTGGCTGAAGAAAGCAGAATATAAACCTGTCATCAATAGTGAAAAAATTATTGGCGATAAAAATAATCATGATACAATAGGGATGATCGCAATTGATGCCACCGGAAATATTGGAGGAGCATGTACAACAAGCGGGCTTGCCTATAAAATGCATGGACGTGTTGGCGACTCACCTATTATTGGCGCAGGATTGTATGCTGATAGTGAAGTTGGCGCTGCAACTTCCACCGGTATGGGAGAGGAGGTAATAAGAACATGCGGATCACATACTGTTGTTGAATTAATGCGCCGGGGATATTCACCGGAAAAAGCATGCAAAAAAGCAGTGGAAAGAATTATTAACCGTAACCCCGAAAGAGCAAAAACTTTACAGGTTGGCTTTCTTGCCTTAAATAAAAAAGGAGAGTTTGGCGCTTATGCTATTCACAAAGGTTTTAATTATGCCGTTAAAAGTGATGCCGAAGAAAAAATTTATGATTCCAAATATGCCCTAAATCCCTAAAGGGACTTAAAGAATATTTAATTGAAATACTCACGATAATTATATGAATTTTACAGACGAAGATTCAAAAGCTTCGCCTTCAGGGAAGATCTGGAGGGGTAAACTGGAAATTATTGGATTTACAATTGAAGGTTGCACTATTGCACAAGATACAGGCGCTCATCGCATAGAGCTTTGTGATAACCCTGAAGAGGGTGGCACTACTGCATCTTACGGATTTATAAAAGCAGCAAGAGAAAAATTGCAGATAGCTCTGTTTCCAATCATCCGCCCCAGGGGTGGAGATTTTTTATACAGCGATGATGAGTTTGAAATAATGAAAGCTGATATTAAAGTTTGTAAAGACCTGGGATGTGATGGGATTGTAATTGGTTTGTTAACTGCCGATAATAAAGTTGATAAAAAAAGATGCAGCCTATTAGTTGAACATGCATATCCATTAGAGGTTACATTTCATCGTGCATTTGACAGAACCACTGATCCATTTGAAGCGCTGGAAGATATTATTGAAATTGGTTGCGAAAGAATATTAACATCAGGACAAAAGCAAAATGCAGTAGAAGGCACACAATTAATAAAACAATTAATCGAAAAAGCAGATGATAGATTAATTATTATGCCGGGGTCAGGAATTCGGTCTGATAATATTATTTCCATTGCTGAAGCTACTGGTGCCATTGAGTTTCATGCTTCTGCAAGAATACAGCTGAAGAATAAAATTTCTGTTGATGATGTTGAAGTACAGAATATGATTAAAAAGCTTACTGCATTAAAGAATTAGGTTATCCTCGTCCTCTAATAATTTATTTAGTAATGTAAGCTGGTTACCTGCTCTTATAAAATTGTGTTCCTCGTATTTTGAGCCGTAATAAATATCATTATTGAGATAGTCAGTAATAAAACGGAGTGCCTGCATATAGATCATGAATTTTCCTGCATACACAAAATATTTTTTTTCAGTTCGTGTTAACTCATTTTCCATCTCACCTAAATAGCCTTTTACAATTGCATTATAAAAATCTTTTCTTATTGTGATCTCACTAAAATCTTTCTCTTCTTCATTAACAGTCGACAGGTAAGTTCTCATCATATCTCCAACATCACTTATAAAATAGCCCGGCATAACCGTATCGAGATCAATTACACAAATACCTTTATCCTCTTCATCAAACAATACATTGCTGATCTTCGTGTCATGGTGTGTAACCCTGATTTTAAAATCTGCATTCATCTTTATCTTTTCATATTCATCAACAATATTTTTTTGCTTTTGAAGTGCTTCAATTACTTCATGTGATCGATTGATTCTTTTCTTATTACCACTTAGCAATGCTTCTTTAAATTGCGTATAGCGAAGTGACAGATTATGAAAATCCGGTAGTGTAATTTTTAACAGAGAGGGATCTAATGCTGATAAAACTTTAGTAAACCTTCCAAATTGTTTTGCGGCTTCATAAGCCTGCTGCGTAGTTTGTACAACATCAATAGTATGAGAGCTCTTCACGAAATGAAAAAGACGAAAATATCCTTCATCAGTTTTTAGAAGTTCGCTACCGGATTTAGTTTGCAGAGGGCGTATAAGCAAATGTGCTGAATGATATTGTTGTAAGTGATCGCTGATCAACCGGATATTAAATGCAATATCTTCCGGTGTTTTAAAAACATTTTGATTGATCTTTTGAAGAATAAATTTTTTACCAGGTGCTTCTACTATCCATGTGTTATTAATCAATCCATTTCCAAATGGGATTACATAGCAATCACTGATATTAAATTCTTCTAAAATATTGTTTAGCTGCATTAGCTATCTAACTATTCTTCTATTTTATCTTCAGCTTTCTCTGCATTTTCCACTATGTCTCCATGTTTAAATAATACGTTCTTAAGAATTGTTCTCCACTTATCTTTTTTTCTTGATAAAAATTCAAGGTACATACTAAAATGAATGAACTCTTCATTTTGTGCATGCTTCATTATTGATCTTGCGTCTTTATCTTTTTCTACACTTATGCGCTGCTCGTACCAGTTAATAGCATCTGCTTCTTCAATAAGCGATTGGATCATTCGTGCAAAAGTTCTTGTTTCCTGTGACAATTCTTCAACAGGTTCATGGTATTGTTCGGTTGGCATATAAATATTTGTGGATGAAGATACATTATAACCTTTCATTCTTTCCTGGCTCAGCAACAAAATAATGTCTGCAATTATTTATGTATACCTCATCAAGCGCATCAACGAAATTTTTATAAGAACTTTCAGCAGTTGGTTTAATTATCAGTATAAGTTTATTCTTATCAATGTGTTTATTGATCAAGTTGATTTGCTTTTGCTGGATAATACTTCTCATTGTGCCAAAGCCTGCATAGTGTATTTCTTTTGCCAGTCCATCATAGTAACCAATACTATAATTCTTTTCTAAAATAAAAGTAAGTGTTGTTGATCTGGCAACTTCAGTGCTATCAAGAGAATCTTTAGGCATGATCAATTTCATGGCTGTCTCTTCCTGCATTGTTGTTGTGAGAATAAAAAATGTTATCAGGAGAAACCCAAGATCAACCATTGGTGTAAGATCAACCTTGATTTGTTTATGCAGGTATTTTTTACCGGTGTTTTTAGTTGATGTGTTTAATTCTGCCATAATAATTGTTTATGGCTAAGAAGCAGTAATTATTTATTTCCATAAAAAAATTTATAAACGCAGATTGTTTTCTTAATAACTTGTAAAACTGAAGATCGATACCTGTCCATCGGTGATGGTTGTTTTGATTTCTGCGCCGCCTGTTTTTACAATGTATTTTCCTGCAGGTAACGCTACCATTTTTGCCGAGCCGGCGCCAAAAACTTTTTCTCCATCAATAGTCCAAACTTCCCATGGTTTTTTTACCATTGAATTTAATATACCTGCGGGTATACGGGTCTCTTTTCTTTTTTCAACAATCACTGAAGGAATCTTAATATTCCAGAAGGTAATATCATATTTACCCGGTGCTATTTCTTTCGTTGTACTGCCATGCCAGGTGTATAAAGTTTTTGCTTCGCCTGCACGGGCAATTGTAAACGTCATAGCAGCTTGTGCAGGTAGATTTAGTATGAGAAGCCCATTATCACCTTTCAGTGCAAGGTTAGGAATCATTATCCATCGGTTTGGAGTCTTCAATTCGGTGTTGTTAACCTGAGCCGTTGTAGTTAAAACAATAAGGGCAAAAGGCAAAAGGGATAATATTTTTTTCATTATGATCTATTGATAAACAAAAATAGGATGTATCACATATCCCCAATGCCTATGCTTCGTTAATTAAATTTAAATAAAAAGTATTGGAATTATTTTCTTCTCCATGCCTTCCAGTAGTAAATAAGGCTGTCAGCATTTACATACATTTCTTTGCGAAACGAGAATTGTGGGCCTGTATATTTTTGATTCATCACAGCTTTATAATCTATGCCTTCTTTGTAGATAAGAATTTCTCCGCCTTTTCCATCCTTAACAGTGCTGTCAGGCTGTCCCCACGTTTTTAGTAACAATGCTTTAGGCTGATGTAGCCATTTATTAAATAATGAATCCTCCTTTGCATCACGTGCTTTTTGTGAAGACGTACAGGCAACGAGTACTGTAATAATTATAAGGAGGGGCAAAAGGTATTTCTTCATTATTGTAAATTAATAAATATTAAATACATAAAGTAATTGTTGAAAGGTAAAACCAAACAGGGCATGTGTTTCTCTTTAAACTTCAAAATGAGTAAAAGAAATAAAAAGAAAATAATATTATTTCTCCTTTAATAATTTATCTATGGTTGTATAAAATTCTTTTTTATATTCTTCGTAATGTTTGCCTGTGCCAGGGCCGAAAAAATCAGTATCAAATTTTCTCACGTTTCCTTTTCTATCAATGATGATGGACGAAGGAAAAACTTTTATAGGTGTTACCTGGGGTAAGGTTTTTTCTGTTCTTAATGAGTCAGAAACTTTTACTCCTGTTACAAGCATTGGATATTGAACATTAAACCGCTGCTGAAATTTACGCAGGCTTTTTACTGATCGGTTAAAGTCTGTGCTGTATTCATAGGCAAGTGCAATTGCTTCAAATCCGCGTTGTTTATTTTTGTTATAATAATCACTTAAAAAAGCTGTTTCATCCATACAGTTCGGGCACCATGAGCCGAGTATCTGTATCACCACAACTTTATTTTTAAACCTGCTGTCATTAATCGATACCTCTTTTCCATTAAGGTCAGGAAAATGAAAATTAAGTTTCTCTTCACCCGGCCTTAAATGCATTGAAACGGCATCAGTAATTACTTTTGCAGTTGCATCTTTTACAGCGAACCAACCTTCTTTACCTTTTGCCCCGGAGTAATACATTCCGTTTATAATTTGTTTACTGTTGGCAATAACTGCGGTAAATAAAAATGCATGAGCCCCGTCAAAGGTGGAAAGTCTGAGTTGGTTTCCATCAACAATGCCATCGAGAAAACGGTAATCACCGCTCGGAGTTAAGAATGTTCCTGAAATTTTATTCCCTGTTTGCTTAAACTCGGCAATAGATGCATCTGCCTTTGATTTATCATTTGCAAATGTAACTGCCCACCTTCCGGAAATATTATTTTCTGGTTTATGAAGTGCGGAAGGAATATTTTTTTCTGCAGTGAAACGCAATACCTGGTCATTGCCTGATGTTCCTTTTGTCCATATACCTTCCCATTTATCATTAGTGATACGTGCTTTAAACGAAGATTCAAAAACAGGCATTTTTATAAACACTGAATCTTTAGTAAACAGGATATTATCAACCTTTATTTTTTCAGATGCGTTAATAATATAGAGAATGTTTTTTTTATTTTGTTGCTCAAGCCTAAAATTAAAAATGATATTATTACTATCAGGACGATGGATAGCCGCCTGCCAATAACCCGAAGTCTTTATTTTTTGCGAAAACCCGGCGATGCTTATAAATAGTAAAAAGATAAATCCTGTCTTATACATAATATTTTTTTTGCCCGGCAAAGGTCTGCATTAAATACGGCAAGTAAATCTTAAAATTTATGAATTATTTCTGATCTGCTTTTTCTATATATCTTCTGTGTAAAAAAATCATAAATGCATTAATTATCAATTCCGGCATCCGATAAAATCATAATTTTAGAGTATGAGGAAATGGATATTTATATTGATATTTTTCTGCTGTAGTAAATTTTCCCATGCACAAACATTTGATGATAATCAGGTTGATAACCTGGCTTTGAATATACCGGCTTCTCAAACTACTTCTACAACAGCTATAGCTGAATATGTAAAACAAAATTTTAATAGTGACAGGAAAAAATTACGTGCCATTTATATTTGGGTAGCATCTAATATAAAATATGATACAGATAGCGCAAACATTATTAATCAGGGTTTAGATCCGGAAGCAAAAATAACAGCCGCATTAAGAAGAAGAACCGGTGTTTGTGAAAACTATGCAGCCATTTTTAATGATATATGTATAAAAGCAGGACTTAGCAGTTTTGTAATAGATGGTTATACAAAACAAAATGGAACAATTGACAAAACAGGACATAGCTGGTGCGCTGTATTTGTTGATAACAATTGGCTTTTATGTGATGCTACCTGGGATATTGGAAATGGTACTAATACAAAATATTTTTTGGTACTACCATCTGATATGATAGAATCTCACATGCCCTTTGATCCGATGTGGCAGCTTTTAAATTATCCTGTTTCTCACCGCCAATTTTCTAACGGCAATATTTATACAAACAAAAACCAATCATTTTTTAATTATGTTGATACTATTGCTGCCTATATTAAATCAGATAGCCTGCAAAGATTTAGATCAACAGCATTCCGTATTGAACAAAGCGGGCTGGAGAATAACCTTGTAAAGAACAGGCTTAATTTTAATAAAATGCATATAGAGATGATAAGGCAGGACAAAGATGTAGACCTTTATAATTCTTCAGTTGCAGATCTGAATGAGGCAACAGGCATTTATAATAATTTTGTTGAGTACCGCAATTAACATTTTACACCTGCAATAGAAGTTAATGTTTTGCAGGGTTTACTAGAAGGGATTAATATAAAACTTTTAGATGCAGATAACAAATTAAATGAAATAGGAAAGTCAGAAGCTGTTTTTAAATTTGGCACTGAAGATATAAAAGCAAGATTGAATGCTTTGGCTATTCATCTTAAAGAACAAAAAGATTTCTTATTACTCTATCTTACTACTGCTGCAGCTAACAGGCAATCGTTGTTTTATACTAAACAGGTTTCTAAAAAATTGCTCTGATTGATAAAGAGTAAATATTATTACATTCACTTAAAATAATAATAATGCGATCTTTTATTCTTAGTTTATTCCTCTTTGTTTCATTTGCAGCAAAAAGTCAAAAATATTTTCTATTTATAGGCACCTATACTGACAGTGGCAGTAAAGGTATTTATGTATATACTTTTGATGTTACTACCGGAAAAGCACAGTGGGTAAGCAATACAGAAGGAGTTGTAAATCCATCTTATTTAGCCATTGCTGCTAACAATTCATTTTTATATAGCTGTAATGAAACGAGTTCAGGAGCTATCAGCGCTTTCAGGTTTAACCGTAAAAATGGTACACTTACTTTTATAAATAAACAATCGAGCGGTGGGGCAGATCCTGCATATGTATCTGTTGATAATAAGGGCAAGTGGGTGATTGCCGGCAATTATTCCGGTGGAAGCTTGGCAGCTCTTCCTGTTAATCCTAATGGAAGTCTGCAGCCATACACTCAATTAATACAACACACAGGTAAAGGCGTTAATGTAAACAGGCAGGAGAAAGCCCATGTACATTCCACTGTTTTTTCTCCGAAAGGAGATTACCTCTTTGTTCCTGATCTGGGAATTGATAAAGTAATGATCTATAAATTTAATGCTTCAATGCAAAAACCTTTACAGCCTGCAACACCTTCTTTTGCAAGTACAGATCCGGGCAGTGGTCCAAGACATTTTATTTTTCATCCCGATGGAAAACATGCTTATTTAATGGAGGAGATGGGGGGTGCGGTTGTAGCTTACAATTATAAAAATGGTAAACTTGAAAGAATACAGCAGATCACAGCACATGCTGATACAGCAACAGGAGGATTTGGGAGTGCAGACATTCATCTTTCTCCTGATGGAAAATTTCTTTATGCATCCAACAGAGGCAATGAAAATAACATTGCTATTTTTTCTGTGAACAGCACAGGTATACTAAGATTAGTTGGTTATCAATCAACGATGGGTATGCAGCCACGTAATTTTTGCATAGATCCTTCCGGAAAATATTTATTGGTAGCTAACCAGAAAACCAATAACATCGTAATCTTTAAAAGGAATATAAAAACAGGTTTGTTACAAGATGCAGGTGAGCAAATAAATATTCCTAAACCGGTGTGTTTAAAAATGATGAAGTAAACTGGTTTATCTAAATATTCTTATAAAAAATATGAAACATAGAATTTTTCTAAACATCCTGCTCATAGTTTTATTTAATTGTCTTTTAATTTCTGCAGGTGCACAGCAATTGTATTATCCTGATGCAGACTGGCAAATTAAAAAACCGGAAGAATTAAAAATGAACAGCAGGCTGCTGGATAGTGCAATACATTTTGCCATAAGCAATGAAAATAAAGTTGATCGCGATCTGCGAATTGCTGACCTGAAAGCCTATGCCAATGAGCCTTTTTATAAGATTTATGGTCCGGTTAAACAAAGAGGCGGGCCGGCAGGAATAATAATTAAGAATGGATATATCGTTGGACAATGGGGAGATATTAACAGGGTGGATATGGATTTCAGCGCAACAAAAAGTTATCTCTCTACAGTTGCCGGGGTAGCCTTAGATGAAAAATTAATTAAGAATATTAATGATAAAGTAAATCAATACGTATGGGATGGAACTTTTGAAGGTGAGCACAATTCAAAAATTACATGGCAGCATTTATTAACACAAAGCTCCGACTGGTACGGAAACTTATTTGATATTTATGATTGGGCAGATCGTCCTGCAAAAGATGGTAAGCTTGATGACTTGAGGAGCCGAAAATTATTTGAACCCGGCGAACATTTTAAATATAATGACGTAAGAGTAAATTTATTGGCCTATTCTTTATTGCAGGTGTGGCGTAAACCATTGCCCGTTGTACTTAAAGAGAAGATCATGGATCCTATCGGTGCGTCAACCACGTGGCGATGGTATGGCTACGAAAATTCTTTTGTTAACATTGATGGTATTATGATGCAATCAGTAAGTGGCGGTGGGCATTTTGGTGGCGGACTTTTCATCAATACAATTGACCAGGCAAGGTTTGGTTTATTATTTTTAAGAAAAGGAAAATGGAAGGACAAACAAATTATTTCAGATAAATGGGTTAATGCAGTTCATCAGCCATCGCCGGCAAACAAATCCTATGGATACATGTGGTGGACAAACCTGGAAAACAAATTGCCATCTGTACCAGCAGGAGTATATTATGCTGAAGGCTTTGGAGGAAATTATATTATTGTAGACAACACACATGATCTTGTTGTTGTTGCCCGTTGGCTTGATACAGATAAAACAAATGAGCTGCTTAATTTAATTATCAAATCAATTTCTGAAACTAAGTAAATAGAGTTGTTGATACTTTTTACTCCGATGCGACATTAAGAGTGTTGTGTTTCTCTTCCCTATTTTGCTTGAATTCCAGCTTACCAAACTCTCATGAAAAGTTTAAGCCCAAAGAGCTCAAAGGAGTTTTGCGTGTACTGTTTACAGTAAAGGCCGGCAAGCTCTACATCAATCAACGCAGGCAGAAAAACCGGTACCAAATGAAAGCCATGAGATAAAAAATTTTACATTTTGCCGAAATGGTTGACGTTAATGGCGTATCTATTCCCATTGGCAGGGGCTACAGGGATATTATAGACAACCTGTAGGCAATTTTTGTGTTGCTGTTAATACTAATGATAAAAAAAGCTGCTCAAAAATGAACAGCTTATTTTAGGACGTTACAGGTTAAATAATTATTGTGGTACGGTATTACCGTCGGCTCCTACATAGTCGGCCCTCATTCCTCCATTCTCCATAATTCTTACTACATATATAGTTTGGCCTGAGGTTGATTTTATCTGCTTGATATCATAAATTGTTGCACCATATTTATTTTTCACATTGGCAACTACATCTGCGGGTACATTATTTCCCACAACAGGTAGGTTTGCAGGATTAGTTGTCCATCCACCGATAGTAACAACATTTACATTTGTAGAAGTGGTTGTTGTTCCGCTCACCATCCCGGAGTTATTCATTGTTCCGGAATTCATATCCTCGTTACCCTTTACTTTTAGCTTTCCATCAGCATCTTTAACCTTCATTTTGCCATCCTTTACTTTTATTTTTGACTCATTATCGGAATTTATATTATCATTATCTTTTACTTTCATCCTGGCATTTTCATCTTTAGACTTAGTTTTATCATCTTTAATTTTTGTCTTTGAGTTATCAGTCTTAATTTTTGTTTTTCCATTCATAGTGGTGTCTGGCGATTCCTGTGCGTACAGGCTGAATGTGCAACTGCTTATGAGCAGTATAAGAAATATCTTTTTCATGGTATATATTTTAGTGTGATAAAATTAATTACGGCATATTACAATCAATTTTAATGCCGATACGTTATGCTTCAGGCAGGTTAACTAAATACTTTGCGAAAAACTCTGATCTATTTACTAAGTCACGCAAACCGGAGTGATTTTAAAAATGAGTGAAATTTTATATTTCAAATCATTTTTTCAAATTAACAAATTAAAAGTAATAATTCCGGCATGGCAAAAACTAAAAATGGCTCGTGCGTACACGAACCATTTTACAAAATTATTTTTAAACCTTAACGGCTGATCAATGCCTTAAAGTAATATTTGGCAACACTACTTTTGTTCCACTATGTACCACAACATTAGTAATTGTTGTATCACGGTAACCATTAAAGCTATGGAATGTTACTGCATAAGTTCCTGCACGTAAACCCTGAATTTCATATTCGCCGCTTTTTTCAGGGATTGCATTTCCCACATCCTGGCTATTAGATGCATTTACAACAGCGTGAGCATCCTGTGGAAATACTTTTCCTTTAATAGAACCAAAATGCTTTTTACTAAATGGTTTTAATACCGGTTTCAGGTAAAACACTCCATTTTGTTCTATCACAGAACGGCTTAAATCAAAATCGATCCAAATACTTGTGTTTGAACTATTATTGTTATCATCGTCTTCATCTTCCTCATGGATCTTTACATATAAATAATTATTGGTTCCGGGAAATAGGCTGAGAGGGTATTTTACACCGGCTATGTAAACAGAATTATTGCTTCCTAATGTTATCCTTATTTTCCTTACTTTTCCTGTAATATTCGCTGTACCAAGGGTCATATTAACTCCATTACGTAAAGCTGCAAGGTTATATACTCCCGGCACTATTGAAAGGGTATCCCATTTGCCAAATTGATCATGGTGAACATGATCGTCATCATCATCTTTGTCGTTATCTCCAAAATGATCATCATTTTCATGCTCTTTAGTTGTATCCACTTTCACTTCTACATATCGGATATCTACAAAAACAGAATCATATTGAGAAGGATCATCGGTGAGGAAAACAGAAAGTTTTT
>JAYVEA010000078.1:0-16241 GCA_043749085.1 Chitinophagales bacterium | reverse complement strand
CCCCCTTGCTATCCTTAGTATCTTAAAATAATAAAAGTATTGCTGTCCTGAGTTTGTAACACAGGACATTCTCCATAATCTTCGCTCCATTGTTTATCTAAATAAAAAAACTGTTGTAAACGTTTTACAGCCTCAAACTTAAAGTGCGTAAGTCCTGTGTTACAAACTCAGGACAGCAATACATTACTATTTGGGCGCTTAAACTATCTTGCAAAGAAAATTTATTATGTCTGCCGGAGGATATAAAATTACAGATCAAGGTGCTACCTACTTTGTAAGCTTTGCTGTTGTGGGATGGGTAGATGTATTCAGCAGAAAAGAATATCGTGTTATAGTTGTAGACAGTTTAAAACATTGCCAGACAGAAAAAGGTTTAGTTATTTATGCATGGTGTATTATGAGCAACCATGTTCATTTAATAATATCTGCAAAACAAAATAATGTTAGTGATGTATTGGGAGATTTTAAAAAATATACAAGTAAGCAAATTATAAAAGCCATATTGAATCATCCTGCAGAGAGCCGTAAAGAATGGATGATACAAATTTTTAATGAAGCAGGAAATGCAAACAGCAGAAATACCGATTACCAGTTTTGGCAACAGGATAATCAGCCTAAAATAATTTTAACTCCTGATTTGCGGCTCAGAAATTAAACTACATTCATAACAATCCTCTTGAAGCCGGCATTGTAGGAAAAGCGGAAGAATACATTTACAGCAGCGCAAGAGATTATTATTATGGCAAACAAATAGGTTTACTTCAAATTGAGTTTTTATTATAGTTTGTACTGTGTCACAAACTAAGGACAGCAAGGGGATCAACAACCGAAGCCAGGCAACAACAAAGCCATCCCATAAGTTTTGTATTTTCATTTATGCCTTCAATAAATTTTGAGCATCATACTCAATTTTTCACATCAACCATATTTGAGTGCCCGTCCGGATGACCGGTTGGACGGGGAAGCATTAATTAAAAGCATTCCCATAATCGCATTAACACGCTGCTTATTGCGGTATTTATATATTATTCATAATTTTGTTTAAAATGTATAATGATGAGACGAAAAGAAAGCTTGAAAATATCATTCGAGGAAGCCTCATTGAAAGGATTACAGATAATTGCACAGCAGTCCGCAACTTCTTATCCTCAGGCTTTAGCACAAGTACAGCGGTTAAAAGAAATTTCGAAGGTAACCTCATCATCAAAAAAAAGCAGGAGTCACACTTAAGAAACTACGCAACAACCCATCATCTTTGGGTAACTCATTTACCGGAACAATATCTTACAAGGGGTGGAGAATCCAAGGTTTACCTGGATATTGGCAGTACACATGTTGTAAAAATAAATGATGCAATTTATTATGCAACCTGGCTGGAATATTTCAACAGCCTTGTATTACATAATCTTATTTTTAAAGATACTGCCTACAATCTTCTTGGGTTTATTGATCTGGATAATATTTTACATGCTCTAGTGAGGCAGCCTTTCATTATAGCAGATGGTCAGGCTGCTTTGGATGATATTCGTGCCTTTCTTGAGTTTAATGGTTTCCAGAATACGAGGCGGCAGGATTATTTTAATAAAGAGTACAGCCTTATTTTAGAAGACATGCATGATGAAAACGTTATTTTAAAATCTGAAAAGCTGTTTTTTATAGATACAGTTTTTTTTATAGATACTCAAATATAAAAATTAATAATCCCGGCTATTCCCTTAGTTTCTTTTACTTCCTTATATGGGGCTATGTTGTTTCATTTCTCTTCAATAAAAATAAATTTCTCTCCTGCCGTGTCTCCCTCTAAGCTTACTGTGTGGCGAGACACGGCGGCGGTAGACATATCAATGTATAAAACAATTCTTCCTAACAACATTTCATTTGCCGCCGTGTCCTGCTCAACTTTATCCTTGAGTAGAGACACGACTATGGAATTTTATATTTCCTTTCCTCCCGCCCTGTTAGTGTTCCCCAGCCCAGCCGTTGTTTTGTCACAAGGCAAATAATGGCTTAAGAATTTTCTTTAGTAAATCTTCTATTTAAAAAATAAAACTACATTTAGATAATTTAAAAAAACAGTTATGAAACCAGTTATGCTTTTTACTGCTGCAATTTTAATTTTTTATTCTACCTCCTTCGCACAGGAAAAAATGAAAACAAAAACAAGGGATTCAAAAGTGAAAGTGAAGGGTGATGGAAGTATTACCAATACTAAAAATAATAATTTACAAGCTGATTCTGTACAGGCAGCGGAGCTGGTACAGCTTTCAAAAACCTGGATGGATGCCATGAAGAGTCTTAATAAACCAGTACTGGAAGATTTAATGGCACCTGAATATAGTTTACGTGGACAAGATGGCGTTATTGCAGTACATCGTGATGTTTGGCTAAATACTTTATTCAACAATTTAAAAATAGATCGTTTTGATCAATCAGGCATCAGCGCACAGGTGTATGGTGATGTTGGTGTGGTAACCTCGCTGTATAACTGGGCTGGCTCAATGCGTAATAATCCTTTTGAATCAAAAGGTTACATAACAGATATTTGGGTTCGGCGAAGTAATCACTGGCAAGTTGTTTCCCGTACAAGTGGTATTTTAGAAGGAAACAAAATGAACAGTAAATAAATTCGTTTACCGCCCACCTCTTATGACCTTTAGGTTTGTATCATTTCTCTTCAATAAAAATAAATTTCATAGCGCATGCGTCCGCAAGCATTTGTGACATGATCATAAAAATTAAATAGAGAGTTACTAAAACCTAACAAGTTATGCTCAATCTATCAATCATACTTCAAGATAGTGCGAGGCAGTATCCAACAAAAGCTGCATTCACTTTTATGGATACTACACTTACTTATGCCAAAATTAATGATGATGCCAATAAGGTTGCTAATGGCTTAAAAGCTCAAGGCATTAAACCAGGTGATAAAGTAGCGTTAAGCTGTCTCAATCTGCCGGAATTTCCAATAATTTATTTTGGCATTCTAAAAGCAGGAGCAGTTGTTGTACCGCTCAGCGTCTTACTAAAAAAAGATGAAATTGAATACCTTTTAAAAGACAGTGAAGCAAAGGTTTATTTCTGCTTTGCAGGCACACCTGATTTACCAATGGGTGAAATGGGATATGCAGCTTTTAATGCGATAAAAGAATGTGAGCACTTTTTTGTGATCATGCCTAAAACCGAAATGCCCACGTCTATTGAAGGTACACTGACATTAAGAAATTTTTTGGAAGGACAATCGCCTTTTTTTGAAATGCATCAAACTAATGCTGAAGATACATGCGTTATTATTTATACGTCCGGAACAACGGGGCGCCCCAAAGGAGCAGAATTAACAAATTCAAACTTGTTTTTGAATGCTGTTTTGTGTTGCGATATATCAGAAAAAACAGCAGAGGATGTACAACTTATTGTTTTGCCCTTATTTCATATTTTTGGGATGACTGTTCTGATGAATGCAGGAATATACAAGGGTTGTTCAAACATTTTGCTTACCCGTTTCCAACCTGAAACAGTGTTTGAAATGATTTTAAAATATAAAGTAAGCGTTTTTGCAGGTGTCCCAACAATGTATTGGAGTTTACTGAATTACACTGAGCCAAAATTTGATTATGAGAGCATTGGCAAAACTTTAAAAATATGCTCATCAGGTGGCGCATCTTTACCGGTAAAAGTATTAGAAGATTTTGAAAAACGTTTTAATGTACCCATTATCGAAGGTTATGGAATGTCAGAAGGCTCGCCTGTTGTGACATTTAATCAGTTAAAAACCGGAAGGAAACCAGGTTCTGTGGGTAAGCCTGTGTGGGGTGTAGAAGTAAAATTAGTGGGTACTGACGGAGCTGAAGTGCCAGCTGGGGAAAAAGGAGAACTACTTTACAGAGGACATAATGTGATGAAAGGCTATTATAAAAAGCCAGATGAAACCGAAAAAACTTTAGAAAATGGTTGGCTTCATTCAGGCGATATTGCGATAAAAGATGAAGATGGTTTTTACTATATTGTGGATAGAACTAAAGATCTTATTATTAGAGGAGGATTAAATATTTATCCACGGGAGGTGGAAGAAGTAATTATAAAGCATGAAGCGGTTTCTTTAGTGGCGGTCATAGGTGTTCCACATGAAGAAATGGGTGAAGAAGTGAAAGCCTTTGTTGTGTTGAAAGAAGATCATTCCCTTTCGGAAATTGATTTGATAAGCTGGACAAAAGAACGCATTGCTTCTTATAAATATCCGCGTCTTATCGAGTTTTTAGCTGCTTTGCCAATGAGTGCAACTGGTAAAATTTTAAAAAAGGAATTGCGGAAATGAGGAAGAAATATGTCCACCATTTTGGCATATGATTGTTTTATTGAATAATTCCCTCCCCTGCCGTGTCTCCCTCCAAAATTTGTATGTGTGTGTGTGGCGGGACACGGCTAAGGATAAATAATTCTTAATTAATTATTTGCTTTGCTTACTGCATTACTATAAACCTGCAGGCACCTTTTTCTTGCAACTTCATGTTCAATAATGGGTGCAGGATAAGTAAGTTCCTCAAATTCAGGAACCCATTTTTTTATATATTTTAATTGCGGATCAAATTTTTTTGTTTGCAGGTAAGGATTAAAAATTCTAAAATAAGGAGCTGCATCATTACCCGAACCCGCAGCCCATTGCCATCCGCCATTGTTACTTGCAAAATCATAATCCAATAACTTTTCGGCAAAATAAGCTTCCCCCCACCTCCAGTCAATTAATAAATGTTTTGATAAAAAACTGGCAACAATCATCCGCACGCGGTTGTGCATAAAGCCGGTCTCATTTAATTCCCGCATTCCTGCATCAACAATTGGATATCCCGTTTTTCCTTCGCACCAGCGCTTAAATTCTTCCTCATTATTTCTCCATTCAATTTTATCGTATTCAGGTTTAAATGCTTTATGATTACCAACACGGGGAAAGTGCCAGAGTATAGATTGATAAAAATCTCTCCAGATTAATTCATTTAAAAAAGCTTCATTTAACTGCCTGGCTTTTGCAGTAAGCATACGGATACTGATTGTTCCAAATCGTAAATGCACGCCCAGCCTTGTGGTTCCATTTTCAATGGGAAAATTTCTTTTCTCATAATAATTTTGAATAATTGTTTCCTCAATAAAATTTCCAGGAAAAATTATTCCCACTTGCTTAAAGCCCATTGATTCAAGTGAAGGGAATTGATGACCCTTGTGCTTATAAAAGTTTGAAAAATATTTTTTTGTCGGGTATGCTCGTACATAAAAATCATTAATTTTTTCTTTCCATTTTCTGCTGTATGGAGTAAAGACAGTGTACGGTTTTCCATCATCTTTAAGTATTTCATTCTTCTCAAATATTACATGATCTTTAAATGTAAGAAGTGCGGCTCCTGAATTTTTTAAAATTTCATTTACCTTATTATCTCTTTCAATAGCATAAGGCTCATAGTCATGGTTGGTAAAAACCTTTTCAATTTTATATTTTGTTAGTATTTTCTGGAAAGTATTTTCGGGGAGGTCATAATAAATTTCTAATGAAGAATGAATCTCTTTTAATTCTTCCTGAACTTTCCTTAGTGCCTCATAAATAAATGTAACTCTCTTATCTTCCTTATTTTCTAACTTATCAAGAATGTTTTTATCAAATATAAAAATAGGAATAACAGGGTTTTTATCTTTTAATGCATGGTATAATGCAGCATTATCATACAGTCTTAGATCTCTGCGGAACCAAAATATATTTATTGTATTCATTTAGATATAATAATATACGGTGCCAACTCTATAGATAGTTTTAATTAATATTGCATGAATTTTTTGGGAACCGCGTTAGCGAATAAATTAATTATATCATTTGCCAGCCTTTGCGCAATTGATAGATTAGTATATAAAAAACATTGGTTTTCGTCTGATCTTTATCTTTGTACTGTATGATACAAAAAGATTTGCAGGATAAAACTGATCTGAATGCAAAAATGAGCGAAGATCTTTTTCGTACACTCATTGAAAAAAGCAGCGATGCCATACAATTGGTAAATGCTGAAGGAAAAATTTTATACACCAGCGAATCAATAAAAAATGTATTAGGTTATACTCCTGAAGAATTGGAAGGGTTGGGCATAGCGCCTTTTATGCATCCGGATGACATAGATTATTTTATGAAAAATTTTCAGGGTTTGATAAAAGAGCCGGGAGGTCAAATTATTTTAAATTATCGTGTAAAGCATAAAGATGGTTCATGGGCATGGCTTGAAACTATTGGAGTAAACCATTTGCTTACACCAAACATTCATGCTTTGGTTGGCAATTTCAGAAATATAACCGACAGGAAAAATGCAGAAGAAAAATTAAAAGAAAATGAAGCCCGGTTAAATTTAGCGCTTGAAGCAGGGGAAATTGGGGTGTGGGATTGGGATGTGGTGAGCAATAAAATAACGTGGACAGATAAAGTGTACGACATCCATGAAGTGGAAAAAAATAGTTTTGATGGTAATTTTGTGAATTACGTAACAAGAGTTTATCCGGAAGATAAAAAAAGATTTGAAGAGGCTGTGCAGTCTGCATTACAAAATAAAGCTCCTTATAATATTGAATTTAGAATCATTACTGCTAAAGGCAATATTAAATGGGTTTCTACAAGTGCCACAGTGTTGTTTGAAAATGACAAACCGGTTCGCATGTTAGGTGCAACTATCGATATTACCAAACGCAAAGAGCTGGAAAAACAAAAGGATGAATTTCTTGCGATAGCCAGTCATGAATTGAAAACACCTGTAACAAGTCTTAAAGCGTACGGACAGGTTTTGCAAATGGTGTTTGAACAAAAAGGAGACAGTAGTTCAGTTGCCTCATTGCAAAAAATGGATTCTCAGATAAATAAGTTAACCTCACTTATATCAGCCCTGCTCGACGTTACAAAAATTCAATCAGGCAAACTGATAATGCAGGAGGAAGAATATGATTTTAATGAACTGCTGAATGAAATAATTGATGAACTGCAATTTACTACCAGGCAACATACAATAATAAAAAAACTGGATGAATCAAAAAAAGTTTATGGTGATAAGGAACGCATTGGGCAAGTGCTTACTAACCTGATAGCAAATGCAATTAAATATTCTCCAGGCTCAGATAAAATTATTGTTACAACTGAATTAAGGAATGAATCAATTATGTTTTGTGTGCAGGATTTTGGTGTTGGTATTGCCAAAGACAAACAGCCAAAAGTATTTGAACAGTTTTTTAGAGTGAGTGATGAAAAAGAAAATACTTTTCCGGGCCTGGGTCTCGGTTTATATATTTCAAGTGATATAATTAAAAGACAAAATGGAAAAATATGGTTAGAAAGCAGTGAAGAAAATGGTTCAATATTTTGTTTTACTATACCCGTAAAACAACCTATAACTCATATTTAGCTCATCTTAACTTAATAACTTCCTCCCCTGCCGTATGTCTCCTATTTTGGCCTTTAGGTTTGTATCCTTAATCTATGTACATATTCAACAGGATTTTTTACAAGATCATAAACTCCGGTACATCATCTAAGGATGAATTTTAGTTGGTCACAAACCGACAGAAAGAAAGATCATTCACAAAGTTGGATTGAATTTGCCTTCAGGGAGCTGAACTGTATCTTATTTACTCTGGCTGCTTTATTATAGTACAGGATCAATACACCATAAGCAGTTTGAAAAGCATCCCAGTTCACGTCTTTTATTTGAGGTGCGCCCAGCCATTTAAATAAACCCTGTCGTAGGTGCTCCTAATAGCGGAATGCTAAGCATACCTTTAAAAGCTGGGCCTATTTCTATATAGTCACGGGTGGTATAGAAATATAGATCCTTGTCTTTATAAAAAACCCCGGCGCCACATTTGGCAGAAGTACCTTCTTCTTCAAAACTGGTAAAACACGGTAACTTAAGTTTGATTTGACCAACTGTAGAAGCTGGAATTATGGTGCCATTAACTTTCCCGTCCAAAATATCTATTTTGATAACAGGGCATATGGCAGTTCTTTTTAACTGTGCTGATGCAGTTGCCCATAAAAACAGGGTGAAAAATAATATAATAATCTTTTTCATTCTAATAAATTATAGGTAAAATGATCCGATAATAAGCTGACTGCCTTTATGAAGCAAATTCCTTGCTAAGTCTTTTTATGGGCTCCTAAAGTGTTATTATTTTAAGAAGAGTTTTTGATAAATTCTAATGCACCCCAATATTCTATACATAAAATTCACCACGTTGGTGTAAGCCTTGGCATGTACTCAAATAAACTTCGTTTAATCATCTCAATTTGTTTGCCTTTGCGCAATTGATTAGATTAGAGGTTTAGAAGTAAATAATCAGAGACTATTATTCAACTATTCATATTATGTACAAAGCATTTAAAGTAAGTTCTGTGTTGCTTATTGTTATTTTTTCCGGCTGTTCCTCTGCAAAAAAAATAATGCGGTCCCCAAAAATATTGGTATTCAGTGCTACCAAAGGCTTTCGTCATAAATCAATAGAGGCCGGTAAAATTGCATTTTTAAAAATGGGTTCCGAAAAAAATTGGAAAGTAGATACAACAGAGGATGCAACGGTGTTTACCCAATCAAACCTTAAACAATATGGTGCAGTTATATTTTTAAATACAACCGGTAATATTTTAAATGATGAACAGCAAATTGCTTTTCAAAAATACATAGAGGAAGGTGGTGGTTTTGTAGGTATTCATTCTGCCACAGATACAGAGTATGACTGGCCATGGTACAACAGTTTGGTAGGTGCCTATTTTGAGAGTCATCCAAAGCCACAGGTAGCTTTATATAATGTAATAAATAAAAATCATCCTGCAGTTAGTTTTATGCCTGATACCTTGCGCAGGCTGGAAGAGATCTACAACTTTAAATCTTTTAAAAAAGAATTGGTAAATGTGTTAATTACCATAGATGAAAAAACCTATACCGGTGGTAAAATGCCCGACTATCATCCATTGCATGGTATCATAAATACGATGGTGGCAGGGCTTTCTATACAGAGTGGGGCCATCACCCTGAAGCTTTTACGGAGCCTTTATTTCTTCAGCATATTTCCGGAGCCATCAAATGGGCTTTAATAAAATAATTATTTTACCAATAATAAATTAATAATAATGATAGACAAGAAAAAGGAAACACCGGTGGACAACAGCAGAAGATATTTTATTAAGCAATCTGCAACTGCACTGGCAGGGTTTATAATTGTACCCCGTTTTGTTTTAGGAGGTAATCGTCCGGATGGTTCTAAATATATTCCTCCAAGTGACATGATCTCGCTCGGCTTTATTGGTTGTGGAAAACAAGGCCGTGGGCTCAGCAATTCTTTTTTAGGCACAAACGCTGTCCGCATTGTAGCATTGAGTGAAGTGTATAAAGACAAAAGTGAACTTATGCTAAAGGCCATCAAAAGTGTTCAGGAGAAAAACAAACAGTCCGGTACAATTACTGACATCGCAGTGTACAACGATTTTAGAGAATTACTTTCCAGAAAAGATATAGATGCTGTAGTTATTGCAACACCAGACCATTGGCATGCTGCAATAGCGGTTCGGGCTGCTGAATCAGGAAAAGATATTTATTGTGAAAAACCATTATCTCTTACTGTAAAAGAAGGCAGGGCAATGGTAAATGCTGCACGCAAATACAACCGTGTTTTTCAAACAGGAAACATGCAGCGTTCATGGCCGGAGTTTCGTCAGGCGGTGGAATTAGTTCGCAATGGTTTTATTGGTGAAATAAAAAGTATCAAAGTAAATGTTGGTCCGCCGCCAATTGCTTATAATTTACCTGAACAACCTGTACCCGAAGGTTTAGATTGGAAAAAATGGCTTGGCCCAAATGAATTTAAGCCCTTTAATGCTGAACTTGCGCCACCCATTACACAAGATGTTTATCCTAACTGGAGGAAATATAAAGAGTTTGGTGGCGGAGGGGTAACAGATTGGGGAGCACACATGTTTGACATTGCACAATGGGCTTTGGACATGGATGATAGCGGTCCCACTGAAATTTTTGCCCCCGATGGCAAAGACCATCCCTTCCTTACTTATAAGTATAAAAATAATATTGTAATGACCCATGAAAAATGGGAGTGGAACAATGCAGTATTGTTTACCGGAACTGAAGGCGAGATACGGATTGGACGTGGCAAACTTGAAACAACACCAACATCTGTAAAAAATAAAATTATTGGTGATACAGAAAAGCATGTGTACAAAAGTGAAAACCATTACAAAGATTTTTTGAATGCCATGCGTTCACGCAGCAAACCAATATGTGATGTTGAAGTTGGACATCGTACTGCAACAGTTTGTAACCTTGGTAACATTGCATATCAATTAAAACGGCCGTTAAAATGGAACCCTAAAAAGGAAAAATTTAAAAACGATGCGGAAGCCAATGCTTTGCTGGGGAGGCCAATGCTAAATGAGTGGGGAATAAAAATATAAATAAAGAATAATGTATGATGATTTCTTTTTTCCATCGATTTTCACCTTAATAATTAAATAACCATTTACATGAATCCGTCAACAATTTTTTCGAGATTTTTTGTTTTATTCACCACACTTTTTATTTGCTGTAATTTTTTGCAGGCACAGGAAATAGGGTTGCAGTTATACAGTCTTCGAAATCAATTTAAAACAGATGTACAGGGTACACTTGCTAAAATAAAAGAATGGAAAATAAGAGAAATAGAAGGCGGCGGTACTTATGGCTTGCCAATGGATCAATATAAAAAGATGCTTGCGGAAAATAATTTAAAGATGATAAGCGTAGGTGCAGAGTTTGACCTGTTGGCAAAAAATCCCCAGGCTGCCATTGATGAAGCGAAAACTTTTGGTGCAAAGTATATTACCTGTTTTTGGATTCCGCACAAAGATGATGACTTTACAATTGATAATATGAAAAGGGCCGTTGAAGTTTTTACTACTGCCGGTAAACTGATAAATAAAAATGGCCTCTCACTTTGTTATCACACACATGGCTACGAATTTAGACCTTACCGGGATGGAACACTATTTGATTATTTAGTGAAGAATACGGATCCCCGCTATGTAAATTTTGAAATGGATGTTTTTTGGGTTAAGCACCCGGGTCAGGATCCTGTGGTTTTGCTTAAAAAATATCCAAAACGTTTTCCGATGTTGCATTTGAAAGACAGGCAACCCGGCACCCCCGGTAATCAAAATGGCCACGCAGACGAGGAAACAAATGTTGTATTAGGTAAGGGAGATGTGGGCATAGCTTCAGTAATGAAGCAGGCAAAGAAAAATGGTGTAAAGCATTATTTTATCGAGGATGAATCTACCAGGTCCTTGGAGCAAATACCTCAAAGCCTGCAATATCTTCATTCCCTAAAATAATACTTCTTACTCCTGTATCGTTTTCAAGGCATTTTCCATTCTAGCCAACAATTGTTCTCCATGCTAGTGTATAAAAATAATATACTGCGTTACCTCATTTATATTCCATTTACCTTCTTAGAAATATATTTTAGCCACTGTGAGTTTCCCGTCCCAATCAAAAAAAATTCGATCCCAAGCCTCTGTTGGCGTAGCGTTCGCTTTTGCCTATGCAAACTTGTTTAATCATCTCAATTTGTCTGCCTTAGAGCAATTGATTAGATTATCCTTTCGCAAATCAACCGGTTAGTGGTAATTTTAAATAGACAAATCAAAACAAAAATATGAATGACACCTGGACCGACAGATGGGATGAAAGATATAGTACAGATGAGTTTGCTTATGGAGAACAGCCTAACAACTATTTAAAAGAACAATTGGAGAAGCTAGCTGTTGGTACAATACTTTTCCCAGCAGAAGGCGAAGGACGCAATGCAGTTTTTGCAGCTAAACTTGGCTGGACAGTTTCAGCCTTTGACATAAGCATGGAAGGAAAAAATAAGCCCGCCGGCTTGCCGAAACTAACAATGTGACAATTGACTACCAGGTTGGCGAATTGCAAACTTTGAATTATAATACCGATCAATTTGACGCCATTGCACTAATTTATGCACACTTTCCGTCAGACATTAAATCGCTTTACCATAACACACTTGACAAATATTTACGAAAAGGCGGATCAGTTATTTTTGAAGCATTTAGTAAAAAACACATTAACTATATCTTTAAGAATGAAAAAGTAGGCGGACCGAAAGACATAGAAATGTTATTCTCAATTGACGAAATAAAATCTGACTTTGATAATTATGAAGTTATTGAATTAGAAGAAAAAGAGATTGAATTAAAGGAAGGATTATTTCATAACGGAGAAGGTTCAGTAATAAGATTTTTCGGACGAAAAAAATAAACTACCCTACCCCTCTTTTGTCGAAACAATCCACTTGTGCCCAAATAAACTTCTTTAATCATCTAAATTTGTTTGCCTTTGCGCAATTGATACATTTCTAAAATCTTTAAAATTTATGTTGTGAAGCATCATTTAATATTCTAAATATAATTGTATGGGAATTGATCAAATAATTAATATCGCCATCAATTCATCTATTGCAAAATATTCCTGGTCAAGCCGGGGGATTGCACCTATTGGTTATATTAAAGGCATGGCCCTTGTTTATGCAAGAGTTTATTGTAAGCTTAAAGCCAGAGATAACTTTGCTGTAGAAATGGGAAAGGCAAATACTGGTGACAGTGCAAAGGATGTACTTGCATGGTACAGTGAAAGATTTCAACAGGCAGGAATGAACAATAGTAATGATGGAGTTGATACGCTCCGTCATTTATTTGTTCTTTTAACAGGTTTGGGAATGCGGGAAAGTTCCGGACGATACTGTGAGGGCCGCGACAGATCTGCATCAAACACCAGCGCAAACACGGCTGAGGCTGGATTATTTCAAACAAGTTTCAATGCACATACAGCAACTCCATTGTTGTCTCAGATATTTAATTTATATGCAAAAAATCCGTCTGGATTCATTGAAATTTTCAAAGAAGGTGTCCGATGTAAAGCTGCTGATCTGGAAAATTATGGATCAGGTAATGGGGAAAAATTTCAGCGATTATCGAAGGAGTGTCCTGCTTTTGCAGTTGAATTTGCTGCTGTTGGCTTACGAAATATTCGAACACATTGGGGGCCTGTTTACAGAAGAGAAGCGGAGATACGTCCTGAAAGCGAAGAAATGTTCTTAGAAGTTCAAAGTGCTGTTGATGAATTCAATTTATGTCCGTTAGTTCAATAGAGATAAATAAAATACCGCTGCCTCAGTCGTAATATCCAAACCACATTACAAAGTATCCAATGCAATTTGTTTGCCTTTACGCAATTGATTAGATTAGAGTTTTGCAATCATAAACAATCTTTATTAATTTTCATTATGAAATATCTTCTAATCGTTTTATCTATAGTTATTCAACTTACAGGTAATGCACAACCAACAAACTTTGCGCCGCATAAACCTTCTGAAAAACTTAAAAAGATATTGGTTCAAACAATGTATAATTTTTCAAATGCATGGGCAAAAAGTGATACTGCAACGCTCACTAAGCTTTTAGCACCTGAATACAGGCATACTGATATTTTTGGAAAAATTCAACACAAAAAAGAGTGGCTGAATTTTGCTGCTGGTAACAGAGATGTAGCAGATTTAAAAATATCTGATATAGAAGTTTTAATCTATTCCCCGGATATAGCTACTATTACTGGAAGTATGAACTATTTGTTTGGGCAAGAAAAGATAAAACAGGAACTTAGATTTACGCAACTACTAAGAAATTATGGCGGGCAATGGAAAAGAATAATATTTCAAGCAACATTGATTAAAGAATAAAATCTTCTGCCTTGGTTTATGTCCGCACGAACTCATTTATTTGTTTGCCTTTTCGCAATAGATTAGATTAGAGTTTTGTAAAACAAACGGTTGGCAAAATGTTGATGTGTTGAAGTACTAACATTTAAATAGTTATTAAATGAAGGCCGCTTACTTATTACCTGTGATCTTTATATTACTACCGGTAATACTTTTTTCATGCAGGGAAAAAAATGCAGGTCCCTCAAAAGCAATGATAAAAGAAATAAATCTAAAAAGAGGAGAAGTGATTTCCTGCGGACCTGAGAACAATCAATTTGGCACAGTTGATTTTGAAACTTCATGCACAGGAAAAATAAAAGAAGATTTTAACCTTGCTATAAAGCTCCTTCATTCATTTGAATATGACGAAGCTGAAAAAGTTTTTGCAAAGATAATTGATGAAGAACCAGAATGCGCCATGGCTTACTGGGGGGTGGCTATGAGCAATTTCCACGCACTTTGGACACCTCCATCTGAGCCTGAACTTAAAAAGGGATCTAAAGCAATCGAAATTGCACAGTCAATAACACAAAAAACAAAAAGGGAAGCTGATTATATAAATGCTATATCATCATTTTATACTGATTGGGATAAGCTCGATCATCACACCCGGTGCATAAAGTTTGAAAAGAGCATGGAAAATATTTATACCAAATACCCGAATGATAAAGAGGCTGCCATTTTTTATTCTTTATCACTGGATGCAGCTGCTGATCCTGCAGATAAGACTTTTATCAAACAAAAAAAAGCAGGCTCTATATTAGAAGTTCTTTATCCGGACCAACCAAATCATCCCGGTATTATACATTATATCATTCACACCTACGATTATCCCGGGATTGCTGAATTAGCCTTACCGGCAGCAAGGAGATATGCTTCTGTAGCACCTTCTTCAGCACATGCTTTGCATATGCCTTCACACATTTTTACAAGGTTGGGGCTTTGGGATGAATGTATAGCATCAAACCTTGCATCTATTTCTTCTGCTCAATGCCATGCACAAGCAGCCGGTTTAAAAGGGCATTGGGATGAGGAACTTCATAGCCTTGATTACCTTGTGTATGCATACCTGCAACAAGGAGATAATAACCGGGCAAAGGAACAATTGGAATATTTAAACACCATGAATAAAATTGAACCTTTAAATTTTAAAGTTGCATATGCGCTTGCTGCTATTCCTTCACGTTATGTACTGGAAAATAAAATGTGGAATGAAGCTGCAAATCTAAAATCTCATTATGCAAATTTTCCTTGGCAAAAATTCCCATGGCAAAAAGCGATCATTCATTTTACCCGGCTGATGGGTTCTGTGCATATTGGGAATATGGATTCAGCCAGACAAGAATTGGAAGAACTAAAAAATATGTATGATACACTGACGAAGCAAAAAGATTCCTATAAAGCCAACCAGGTACAAATACAGATCAAAACCGGTGAAGCATGGATGCGGCTGAAGGAAGGAAAAAACAGTGAAGCATTAATGCTTATGAATCTCGCCGCCGACATGGAAGACAAAACAGAAAAGCATCCGGTTACTCCCGGGGAGGTAATTCCGGCAAGAGAATTATTAGGAAACATGTTATTAGAAATGAAAAAACCGGATAAAGCTTTGGAGATGTATGAGGCAGATTTGAAAACACATCCCAACCGGTTTAATCCACTTTATGGCGCAGGCTTGTCAGCAGAAACATCCGGTAAAAATGAAAAGGCAAAATTTTATTACACACAATTATTAAATAAAAGTGCAGTTAATTCCAACAGGCCTGAATTAAATAAAATTAAAATGTACTTAAAGGGGCATTAATCAGCTACACCAAAAACTTTATTATAAAACCTAAATTGTAAAAAATCCTAATTTATTTACCCAGATTAATAATAATTCTTCTTTCATGTTGGTAAATTGCTCTAATGTTTTAGAAGATATTAGTTACCTTAACATAAATTTAAAAATTATGAAACGTTTTCTATCCTTTATTTTTATACTACTGTTTGTAACAGGAAGTACATTGCCATCATTTGCTGCTTTTATCATTCATCCTGCTAATACTGTTGCAGATCCGGTAAAAAGTGATTCAATGAGCTTTACATCTGCATTGCATTATTTCATTGATCTTTCAAGAAAAGAAAGGCGTGCAAGAATCAGGGAAGTTAAATTAGAGATTAAGGAATTTAAAGCTCAACAAAAAGCCGGTAGTGAGCCTTCTACTAACCAGTTATTATTGGTGATACTGGCAATTCTTTTGCCGCCATTGGCAGTATATCTTCATGAAGGTGTTATAAATGGTAAATTTTGGCTGGATCTTTTACTAACGTTATTGTTCTTTTTACCGGGAGTAATTTATGCGTTGATAGTAGTTCTTAAAAAATAAGAATCGCCAAAATATTGCTTTTGATTTTCAAAAAAAGTTGGG
>JAYVEA010000077.1:0-16275 GCA_043749085.1 Chitinophagales bacterium | reverse complement strand
AAATTTCAGCATTATTATTTTTGGTTTTTATATAGTTTACTTCATATTACTTGGATATTTTTTACCGATTTTAAAAAATATTTTACAAAGAAAATAGGAAGTGTTCCTATAAAGAAAATGAGTACCCAGGAACATATTACATTCTGGGCAGCGAAGATTCTTTACCTGTTTATGGTGGTAGCACTACCTATTTATCTATTAGGATTCTTAACCTGGCTTACAGGGTTTTTAATTATAAGCATGGTTACAGGGTTTATTATAAGTATTGTATTTCAATTAGCACATACTGTTGAGCATACTGAATTTCCTTTGCCTCAACAACCATCAAATAAAATTGAGAACGAATGGGCCATTCACCAGGTGGCAACTACAGCAAACTTTGCTACAAATAATAAAATGATCAGTTGGTTAGTTGGCGGATTAAACTTCCAGATAGAACATCATTTATTTCCTAAAATTTCTCATGTGCATTATCCTGCTATAAGTAAAATTATAAAGCAGGCATGTAAGGAACATGGTATTCAATACAATGAATTCAGAAGAATGCGTGAAGCAATTGTATCGCACTATTATTATTTGAGAAGACTGGGGCAACCAGCATAAAAGAATCAGATATTAAGTTTTAAGATCAATTCATCAATAAGTGCTGCTTGTGATGGATTGATTTTTTGTTTAGCCTCATTGGTTGAAAACCATTCCCCTTTATCCACTTCCGGAATAGATAATATCTTACCTGAACCTGGTGGCCATAGTACGTTTACAAGTGTTTCGCATTGGATGGCCGAAGCGTCTATATTACCTTCAATAGCCCATGCATATACTATTTTACCGGACTTTAGTTTTACAGGAGATAACTCAATAAACTCTCCTGTGATATCACTCCCCGTTTCTTCTTTAAATTCCCGTATAGCTGCATCCAATGCTTTTTCCTGGGCGGAAAATTCACCTTTTGGTATTGACCATGCGCCCAGATCTTTATTCTTCCAAAACGGTCCGCCGGGATGAACAAGAAATATCTGCAAACCTTTATCAAAGTATTTATATAATAAAATTCCTGCGCTTTGCTTTATCATTTTTGTTTAATATAATTTAACATTTTATACCCCTGCCATATAGCTTTAGCCCATCTTTTTAATGCTTTAATTGTTGTTAAAACCCTTTTTATATACCCCACCAACTTTAATTTTGTACGTATATCTATACATAAAAACACCCATTATGCAATTCAAAATTAATCGTTTAGTACCGGTTATAATATTTGCTTTAAGCTCATTAATTGCTTGCAAAAAAGGTCAGGATATAGCAGCTACTACACCAACTCCTACTCCAACACCGGTTGCAGTAACAATAAATCCGGATAAAATAAAAGATTCAGTATTGCTTTATGCCAAAAATGTTTACCTGTGGTATAACCAGATTCCGACATCGTTTGATGCAAAAAATTATGATGATCCCGATAAGATCATAACTGCAATTCGTCCATACAGTATTGAGCCTGGTTTTAGTACGGCAGTAGATCGCTGGAGTTTTGCAATGAAGAAAACGGAATGGGATAAATTAAGTGGCGGACTGGGTGCCACATTTGGCACAACCAAAGCCGCAGCCGGCGACTTTGGCTTAGCCGCATTTTTTAATGCTGAAGGCGACCTTAGAGTAAAATCTGTCGAAAAAGAATCACCTGCAGGTTTAGCAGGCATCCGCCGCAGTTGGAGAATAACTAAATTAAACGGAAGCACAAATATTACATCTTCCAATTCTACGTATATAGTTGATGCATTATACAACAGTACTCAATCAACTTTTACCTTTATAAAGCCGGATGGCGCATCAGTTGATATTACTTTAAATGCCGGTCATTATAAAGAACATCCTGTTTATCTTGATACAGTGTATATAAATAATTCTAAAAAAACAGGATATCTCGTTTTCAATTCTTTTCTTGGTGATACAGTTGAGATTAATAATGAATTTAATAGAGTGTTCAGCAAATTTGCCTCACAAAATATTTCTGAACTCGTAGTTGATCTTCGGTATAATGGTGGCGGCTATGTATCTGTACAACAAAAATTAGCAAACTACCTTATTAAATCCTCTGCCAATAATAACCTGATGATGAAGGAGCAATACAATGATAAAAATTCAGCTTATAATGAAAGTACTTATTTTAAAAAATTGGGTTCATTAAATCTTAGCCGGGTATTCTTTGTAGTAACAAATAGCACAGCATCTGCAAGTGAATTACTTATCAATAATTTAAAGCCTTACATGGATGTAAAATTGATCGGTCCAACTAACACACATGGTAAGCCTGTTGGCTTCTTTCCTATTCCTGTTGGTGATTGGTATGTTTTCCCCGTATCTTTCCGTTCAACTAATGCAAGTGGTGCAGGAAATTATTTTAGTGGATTCCCACCAGATTCTAAAGTAAATGATGGCTTAAGCAAAGATTTTGGAGATATAACTGAATCCTGTTTAGCAAGTGCTCTGAAATATATAAATGGCGGGGCTTTTAGAACACAGGTAGAAACTTTCCAGGAACAATTACCCCAGGTTAAACAAAGTAATTCAGTATTGGACGAACCCTCTTTTAAAGGAACAATTGAAATGAAGCACTTCCAAAAATAAATGATAGTTAATAGTAATACTAAACAACCTCAATCAACGTTTCTTCGTATATTTAAACATAAAAAAACAACCATAATGCAATATAGAAACAAAAGATTTTTACTGATTATAATGCTTGGTTTAAGCATTTTTACTTCATGCAAAAAAAATAATGATACAGCAACAACACCAACGCCTCCTCCTCCTACACCAACACCCATTGTATCTGCTGAAGACAAAGTAAAAGATACTACGCTGCTGTATGCCCGTGATATCTATTTATGGTACGCCCAAATTCCGGCAACATTTAATGCAAGGAGTTACGCTGATCCTGACGCAATTATGAAGGCTATAAGGCAATATAGCATAGAACCAGGATTTCCAAACCCGGTAGATCGATTTAGCTTTGCTGCTAAACAGGCTGAATGGAATAAAATTAGTAGTGGTATCGCTGGAGATTTTGGTTTAGGCATATTCTTTTTTAATAGTACAGATCTACGGGTTAAATCTGTTGAAAGAGAATCTCCTGCAGGCAAAGCCGGTATTAAAAGAGGATGGAGAATAATTAAAATTAATGGAAGTTCTAATATTGCTACCGATCAAGCCACTATAAATACGATTGTTAATGCAATCTTTTATAGTACGAGCACTTCATTTACATTTCAAAAGCCTGATAATACCACTGTTGACATTACTTTAAATGCAGCATCTTATAAAACTCATCCTGTAATGGTTGATTCAGTATATACCATAAACTCAAAAAATATTGGTTATTTGGTTTTCAATTCCTTTATAGGTGATACAGTAGAGATCAGGAGTGAATTAAACCGGGTTTTTAATAGATTTTCCAGTGCAGGCGTGAATGATGTGGTAATCGATCTTCGGTATAACGGTGGTGGCTACGTATCAGTTGCTGAAAAGCTTAGCAATTATCTGGCTCCATTATCAGCAAACGGAAGCCTTATGATGAAACAACAGTATAATGATAAACTTGCCCAATACAACTCGTCTACTAATTTTACAAAAACCAATTCTTTAAATTTGCCACGGGTAATTTTTATCGTTAGCAGCAGTACTGCCTCGGCAAGCGAACTTGTGATTAATAGCTTAATCCCTGTTATGGACGTAAAATTGATAGGCAGGAATGCTACTTATGGAAAACCTGTTGGTTTTTTCCCCATCCCTGTTGGCGATTGGTATATTTTCCCCGTCTCTTTTAAAACGGTTAATAAAAATGGTCAAAGCAATTATTATAATGGATTTACACCGGATGCTATTGTAGCGGATGGGCTTGATAAAAATTTTGGAGATGTTACTGAAACAAGTTTGGCTAGTGCTATAAAATATATTACTACCGGTTCCTTCAGATTGCAGTTTGATCAAAGCTATCAGGAACAACCCCGGGTTACAAATGGTAATTTAATGTTGGATGCACCTAACTTTAAAGGAGCAATATCAACAAATAAAATATTTAAATAAAATAATCGATATAAAATAAAATGCCCCGCTTTTTTGCGGGACATTTTTATTTGGAAGATGTTTTAGTTTTCTTTTTGTATTTCTTGTAGTTTACTTTACTAACTGGCCATGTTTTTGAAACCACTTTTACGGGTGTTATTTTAATTTGTGTTGAGTCATAGATAATTTTTTTATGAATCAAAACGTCAGCTTTTGCTGCTCTGTCTTCATTGGCTTTATCTTTTGCCTGCTTATCAATATTATCTTTAATGGTTTGTGAAGAAGCGTTGATAGATATCATGATACCTGAAACTAATAAAGTGAAAATTTTCTTTTTCATATGTAAAAATTTTGTCTGTATAAATTTAGACCATTAAAATTCCAAAGGTTTAAAGTATTATAATATTATGAAATTATTGGGAAGAAGTTAAGCATCTGGAGTTTTTATTACATTTGTTAAACTGCGGTTGCAAATAAGTAATTAAAAGCAACTATTAATACTATGAAAACCATCGCTGTTACCAAAATATCTAAATATGAGAATAATATTGTGTATCATATTTACATTGCTGTTGCAGTATGCTACATACTGCCAAACATCTGCTGTAAACAGGCAACAATTTTTTTTAGATGACAGGGTAATCGAGACAACACTATCTACTGAAATAAAAAAATTACGCAGCGATAAAAAAGTGCCTGCATGGCAACCTGCCAATATCGTAATGCGTTTTTCAGATACCGCTGTTATTAGTGAGGAGATACGTGTGCAGCCACGGGGTCAGTTCCGAAAAGCAGCCTGTGATATCGCTTCGCTGATGTTGAATTTTAAAAATCCAGGTTCACCTAAACTTTCGCCTCTTAAAAAATTAAAGCTGGTGGGTGGTTGCCACAGCAACATGGCTGATGAAGAATTGTTGCTAAAAGAATACCTCGTTTACAAGATATATAATTTTATTACCAACATGAGCTTTCGTGTAAGACTGCTGCACATTACCTACAAAGACAGCAAGAATAAAATGAGAGCTTACACCCAATATGCATTTCTAATTGAAGACATGAAGGACTTATGTGAAAGAAATAATTGTGTAGAAGTAAAGAAAAAAGGAATTACTACATCGGGTACAAACCGGCAGCAGACAACTATTGCATGCATGTTTCAATATATGGTGGGCAACACTGACTGGGCTGTTAGCAACTATCATAATATTAAACTAATGGCTCCTAAAACCGATACATTTGCGGCGCCTTATATTGTTGCGTATGATTTTGATTATACAGGTGTGGTGGATGCAAAGTATGCAGTGCCCGACGAGCAATTAGGAACTACTTCGGTAACGGAAAGAGTTTACAGAGGACCTCCCCGTAACCAGGCAGAGGTGCAACAGGCGGCCGAGCTTTTTAAAGAAAAAAAAGAACAAATAATGTATTATATAAATAATTTCTCATTGCTTGGTGCAAAAATAAAAAGAACTATAGTAGATTATCTTGATAAATTCTATGAGATAATTAACAGCAAAAACATGTTGCGTAATCTTTAATTTACTTTGCTATTATGCTTTATGCAACAGAAGTAACTACTGAAAATGAATTACTGCAGATACATGAACTGAACCGCGAAAACCTGAAAGGGAATGTATCGCAACAGGAACAGGAAGAGCAGGGTTTTGTTACATGGTTGTATCCCGCTTCTTTATTGCAGCAGATACATAAACTTGCGGCCAGCATAATTGTAAAAAATAATGACAAGGTGGTTGGCTATGCTTTGGTAACGCCGATAGAAGCAGGCAGGTTTCATCCTGACCTGCAAACAATGATAGATAATCTTGAAACGCTTGAATACGAAGGCAAGCCACTCTCCTCTTATTCATACTATATCATGGGGCAGGTTTGTATTGATAAAGAATATCGCGGTAAAGGTATTTTCAACATGCTGTTTCAAAAGCATAAGCAACTGTACAGTTCTACATATGAATTGATTGTTACAGAAATATCAACAACAAATTACCGCTCTCAAAAAGCGCATGAAAAAATTGGCTTTACAACTATACACACTTACAGCGATCCATTGGATGAATGGAATGTTGTGGTTTGGGATTGGATGTAAGTTGAAATATTTCTAAATTGTATATGGTGAAAAAATTATTTTTTATATTATTTATTTCATTCTTTCATAACGCTTCTGCACAAAAAATTTACAGGGATTCTATTGGTGCCTTATCAGAAGAATTATATTTATACACATGAAAGGGGAAAGCCTGTTCATAAACACATTTTTTATGTCTCAGCAGGTATTTTAATTAACGTGGCAACATATTTGAATACTTATTCTTAAAACATATAGTATGAAACAGGTAACATTTGTATTACTTACCGGCATTGCTCTCGGTGCAATTGCAGGATTATTATTAGCTCCAGAGGAAGGCGCAAAAACCCGTAAAAAATGGATGAAAAAAGCTAAGTTTTATAAAAAGGCTCTTAAAGACACTACAGAAGAATATATGGATAAAGCTGCAGGGTTAAAAGAAAATATCGAAGGCGCAGCTAAAGATGTGAAAAAGAGATTTGCCTGATTATTCTATGCCTTTTAAAATGGCTTTATATATATTTTTACCCTTGGTGGGTTTACCAGGCGGCGGCTCTCACGGGTTGCAGGTGGAATAACTACGATGGTAAAAGTTTTTGAAGATATAAAAGAAGCCTGGCGCAAGATTGAGGCAGAGGTATTGTCCATAGCATCTTGTGCCTGCCTGAATCTTTACTTTCTTTATTTTCAGTTTATAAATTTTGTAAGATTGGCTATTTAGATTTGTGATTTCTTCTTTGGTACAAGAAGCCAAGCTGCAAGCTAGCCCCTCATTCAAGGCCAGCACAGGGTAGTTGCATAATAATTGTTTTAGATGTATTAATAAATACATTGCATCATTTGCAGCCTTTGATTCCTCAGGTCCTTGACATCCTTAAAAAGGAAGCCACAGAGAAAATTATTGTTGTTAAGCCATCAACTCAGGACCCCTCATTTTTGCACCACACAAAGCTCTTTATTAAGGAACGGCGTAAAAGTTGATAGCATCATTGTATGAAATCCTGCATCACTTCAGCATTTCTTTTTTTATTGCTTTACAGTTGTAAAACAGTACAGCATGTTCATCAGCAAATATTTCCTGCTAAAACAAATGATTTAATCATTCCTTATCATTCTCTTAATAATCAAAACGATCTTGATACACTGATAAACGCTATTGGAGATGCACCAATAGTTTTACTTGGCGAAGGCTCTCATGGCACATCTGAATATTATTTATGGCGTGCAGAAATATCCAGGCGGCTGATAAATGAAAAGCGTTTCAATTTAATTGCAGTGGAAGGCGACTGGACAGATTCTTACGAAGTAAATAAGTTTATAAAACAAGAAAAGAAAGACAGCAATGCTGTGATCAATTTATTGAAACAATACAATCGATGGCCCACCTGGCTTTGGTGCAATTATGAAACAGCTTCGTTAGTTGAATGGCTTAATGATTATAATCAAAAACGATCTGCAAAAAATAAAATTGGTTTTTACGGTCTTGATCTTTTTAATATCTATGAAGCTGCATCAAATATTATCCCTTACCTAAAGGCAACTGATACAGCGGCTTTAAATGCTGTTAAAAGATTTCTGGCATGCTTTAAACCTTTTGCTGATGATGAGCAGCAATACAGGCAAACCCTATCCCGCCATAATTATGATTGCAGTATTAGCGCAAAAAATTTATGGCGGTCGGTTACTAAATTAATTCCGTCGCTGATACCGGGAAATGAGAATGAGTTTGCCATTCAGCAAAATGCGCTCACTGTTCTGGATGGCGAAATGTATTTGCATGATGGAAATGCAGTTGATGCATGGAACTTTCGCGACAATCACATGGCGCAAACAATTGTAAGGCTTTTAAAGTTATACGGAGCAAATTCAAAAGTAATTATCTGGGCGCATAACAACCATGTTGGCGCTTCGCAATTTGCCACTATGCACTGGACAGGCAAAGTAAACTTAGGGCAAATATTAAGATATGAATATGGAGAAAAAAATGTATTTATTGTTGGCATGGGCTCTTACAAAGGATCAGTAATTGCAGCTGATAAATGGGGAACTGCTTATCACCAAATGAACGTTCCACCTGCGGATGACAGCAGCTGGGAACAACGGCTTCATCAAATAAATACAGCTAATAAACTTATCATTTCAAAAGAATTACAAAATGATCCAAAATTGCTAAGATGGTTTTCAACAACCGGCATTGGTGTAATTTATTATGGCAACAAAGAGGGCATTTATTCTCTCTCAGTTATACCCAAACGGTATGATGCCTATTTATTTTTTGATAATACAAATGCTTTGCATCCAATAGAAACACCATCGGTTAAAGGCAAAACACCTCCTGGTGATACTGCGCCTGATGATTAAGATTGGCTTTGAATGGCTTATAAAATGAATGCTCGACAAACGTAAGTAATTTGAATTATCAACAGTTTCGCCATTGGTCGGGAGACCAGACAGTGGCTCTCACAGGTAGATGGTGGAACACCTATGAGAGCAAAAACTTAAGGTTACAGCTTCCACTTCTGCGTTTGAAATTGTAACTTTAATAAAACATTTTTTATGAATGTAAACGAGTTAGTAGTTGTTGATAAAGATATTGCTGCAGGTAAGCCAGTATTCAAAGGTACAAGAGTTACTGTGCAAACATTGTTTGATTATCTTGAAGATGATTCTCTCGAAGAATTTTTAAAGGGGTTCCCCACAGTTACCAAACAGCAAGCTGAAGCTGTTATTGAATTGGCTGCTAAAAAACTTTTATCAGAAGTATCTGCATGAAAATTTTACTGGACGAAAACATAGATGTCCGCTTTAAAAAATATTTCCCGGATGAGCATCAGGTTTACACTGTACAGGATATGGGTTGGAAGGGAATAAAAAATGGTGAACTGCTTATATTACTTGTTCAAAATAATTTTGATTGCTGGATTGTAGTTGATAAAAATATTCCTTATCAGCAAAATCCTATAAAACTTCCTTGCTTAATAATTGTTTTAGATGTGGTAAGAAATACTTTACATCATTTACAGCCTTTGGTTTCTCAGGTCCTTGACATTCTTAAAAAGGATACTATTGAGAAAATTATTGTTATTAACCTTTAGGGACCGGACTTCTCATACTTTAATGGTAGTTTATAACTCCGTAGTAACAGACTACGGACAACAGTACTTTTATTATTTTATGATACTAAGGATCGGGGTATAAATTATGCAACTGCTAAAGCTTTCACTTCAAGTTTAAAGCCCAGGTTTCGCATTATTGCTTCACAGTCTTTCCATTCAAGACCAAATACTTTTACATCAGCTACTCCAAGATGTGAGAGGGTATTTCTGATAGTATGAGATTTGTCATCCTCGTAAGCACCTTTCATTAGATTTTGCTCTGCCCAATCTACAAGGTCAGTTAAAGACATCCTGTGTTGCAGGTATGCCAGTAGTTTATCTGCTATAATTTTTTTTGTGATCATTAATTTTGAAAATCTGTTTTTGAAAGTTCCGATTGCCTTATAATGGATTGAAGAGTACCGATTTTTATTCTGTCTGATTTGGCACAGGCACAGTTATAGTCCGGTTATCTGACTTCTTCTGCATGATTATATGGCTACCTTTTTGCCGAATCTGAATAAATCCATTGTTTGAAAGAATTTTACAAACATCTTTCCCGCTAAGTATTTTAAACTTGCTCAAATGGCTATTTGCATGTTTGTAATAAATAGATCTTTTTTCAGCCGGAACGCTAATTCACTTTTAGAAGCATGTTCTATTAATAATTCAATAGCTTCCTGAAGATTGTTTTTTGCTTCTTCTACAGTTGCTCCCTGGCTTGCAACATCAAGTTCCGGACACAAAGCCACATAGATATCATCTTCTTTTTCTATGATAGCGGTAAAATTTTGAAATTTCTTCATGCAACTTTTTTTATAAAGCTAAGAAATATTTGCCTGAAGTTATAGTAAGATAACATCAAGACTTCTCCTTCTTTAATTGCAGTTTATAAATCCATAGTTACAAATTACGGAAGCAGTACTTTTATTATTTTTATTTTAGATAAGTTTACTTTTAAAACTTAAAATAATTGTATGAATAATACTGCTGATGAATTAAAAGAATTATCTGTTGCATGGATGAAAGCATGGAAAGATAATGACATGCTATTTTTAGAAAATATTTTAGCGCCTGACTTTCGGTTGCTGACTTCTGAGTTATGGATAATGCCTAAAGAACAATGGCTGGCGAACGTTCCGAATTATACCTGTGAAGAATTCCAATACAGGCAACAGGAAGTACGTGAATATGGAAATACTGCGATTGTTCAATCCTTAACTTCGCAAAAAGCAAATTTTAATGGCCAGGACAGAAGCGGAGATTTTTTAATTACTGATGTTTGGGTAAAACATACTGATGGCTGGAAGGTTGTTCACAGGCATACATCATATAAAAAGATATGATGAATTATAAGTGCGTAGTTACAACTACGGACAGCTGTGCTTTTATTATTTTATGATACTAAGGATAGTGAGATACATCAATCATAAATATCTTTCCTATGCCCGATATCAATTACAAATACTGTAAGGATTTTATCTTCGATATTATAGATGATGCGATAATCACCAACACGAATCCGATAGCTCGAACGACCAGTAAGTTTTCGATAGCCATGGGGTCTTGGGTTAACCGCTAATTCATTAATTGCCTTTACGATTCGATTAAAATATGGAGGAGGAATTTTACCTAATTGTTTTTGAGCATAGCGGTCAATAACAAGCTGGTACATTATTTTCGCTTGGCTTTTAATTCCCTTATTGCCTGGGTAAAAGGGATAAACTTATGCTTACGTTTCATTGCCCTGTCATAAGCTTTTATTTCTTCCATTTCTTCTGCGAGCTCCAGGAGCTTTTTATATTGAGTTACTGGAAGTTGTACAGCTATTGCTTTGCCTTTATTATCTGTGATTATTTGTTCTGTAATGCTCATAATCTAAAATTACAAAAATTATCTGTACTGAGTTTATAAGTCCGTAGTACAAACTACGCACAGCAAAAACTTTTATAATTTTATAATACTAAGAACAATGGCTGGCGAACATTCCGAATTATACATGTGAAGAATTCCAATACAGGGGAACAGGAAGTACGTGAATATGGAAATACTGCGATCATTCAATCCTTAACCTCGCAAAAAGCAAACTTTAATGGCCAATACAGAAGCGGAGATTTTTTAATTACTGATGTTTGGGTAAAACATACTGATGGCTGGAAGGTTGTTCACAGGCATATATCATATAAAAAGACATGAGAGATTATATATAAGTGCGTAGTTACAAACTACGGACAGCAGTACTTTTATTATTTTATGTTACTAAGGATAGCGTAGCGGGAAGAAAAGAGAACTATTCTCTCCGCTGGCGCAAATATGCGGCAATGGTTTTGTGCTTAGCGTACTTGTGCCTTGAAAAGGTTTACAAGTTTATTATTATTATTTTTATACAATGAGCCGAAAATATAAATTTCATGATAATGATAAAATCTATTTTGTAAGTTTTGCTGTAATTAATTGGATAGATTTATTTATCAGGAACGTTTATAAAGATGTAATTGTTGATAGTTTACGATTTTGCCAAAAAGAGAAAGGATTAGAGTTATACGGATGGTGCATAATGACAAGTCATGTGCATCTTATAATTGGTACAACAGGTAACCCCCGGAAAATATTATGAGAGATTTGAAAAGACATACTTCTGAACAATTACGAAAAGCAATAGAAACAACTCCTATAGAAAGCAGAAGGGAATGGATATTAAAAATGATGAAAGATGCAGGTACATTAAACAGCAATAACAGAGGTTTTCAATTATGGCAACAACATAATAATCCTATACAACTTATCAGTAATAATATAGCTCATCAAAAATTAGATTATATACATTATAATCCTGTGGAAGCAGGCTTTGTAAGTAAACCTGAAGATTGGCTTTACAGCAGCGCTATAGATTATTATGAAGGAAAAGGATTACTGGAAATTAAAATGTTGGATACATTAGTTGTGTAGACTGTTACATGGCACAAGTACGCCACGCTTTAAGCTAGCTTATTCGCTGGCGCAAGTATGCAGCAATGGTTTTGTGTTAAGCGTACTTGTGCCTTGTAAGTTTGATTTTAAAGTTTGGCTACTTTAGTTTTGAAATATATTACATGGCACAAGTACGCCACGCTTTAAGCCAGCCCTGCATACTTGCGCCAGTGGGGGGGGATAATTTTTGGATGGGCAACCTGCATATAATACGAAGATAAAACCCTTATTAAAATAACATTCGGCTGTATACGTTACTGGGATAATATCTCCAGTTTCAACTTTTAGTGTTTTGTACCCTCGTAAATTTATACAATTTCCAAATTTTGTTTTAGATTCAAATATTCCGGCATTCGATAACCCATTTGCAAAAGCATAATTTTCCAGAATTTTTTTTTGCTGTTCTTTATCTATTACTTGATTATTAAGAAATATTAATTCTGTTCTTATCAGACTTGTATCCGAATGTATTATTAATTCAGCGGTTTCAGATGTGATATTTTTATGATCAACAGAATACCCTATAGAAATTACTGGTTTCTTTGGAAACTTCACTTTATACAAACAATTTTTAGGTGAATAGATGTATGTATCAGATTTAAAACTTGACTTTTGGAATGAATCTATGTAGGATATTCCTGAATTATCTGTACAGGAATCAATATTGCAGCCAAATAAAAACACGTTAATAACTGAAAAAAATAAAAATTTATATAAGAACAAAATTATACTCATTAGTAAATATACAAGTTTTATATCTTCATCCTTTTAAGAAGACTAAATACATTATATATTACAGAATTTTCAGTTCACCACTTAATACATCTATTTCTTGAAATAGAATTGAAACACTCCTAGATGGGAAATCATATTTTTTTGTACTTTTAAAAAATGAGAATTTACTACTTTATTACTTTATATTTATCTTGTAATGTAGTGTCCTGCTACAAATACAATTATAGAAATTATTAAAGAAATTATTCTTTCGTGCCATTTTTTTCTATTCTCTCTTCTTTCTTTAATTCTTTCTAAATCGATTTTTTGTTTTGAATCCACAAAATCTTTACCTAACAAACTTAATTTATAAAGAGCATGAGCGCTTTTGAAATTTTGGTTCAAAGCAGTTATAATAGATTCTGCTTTTCCAAAATTGTCAATTCTAATTTTATCAGGTATTTTCTCAATAAAATTTTTAGTTTCCAATAAGTTTAAAATATCTACTAGAGTTTGTTGATTAAAATATATTTTCTTCTTAACCAAAAAATGTCCTAGATACTCATAGCCTTTACCCGCTTTTTCTAACGTTCTCAGATGATAAATAAATAATTCGCCCATTCTTTCAATAGTTAATGCTTTCATGTTGTAAATATTTTAAACTGCAATTTGCAAATAGTAGTTTGAATAGTCGCAATAATCTAGGGTAGAAAGTTTTTATGGTTATTATTCTGCCCACCGGCTGCCTGATGGAAGCGGATACCACGCTGAAGGTTTTGTGCATTGGCTCTGCGGTGGAGTAGCAGCGTACAGCAGGGACAAATGCTGATAAAAGTTCTACTGCTCACAGCCCCACAGAATAGACCACGGTCAACAGTCGACAGTCCACAGGAAGAAGAACTGCATTTTACTGTTGACCGTCGTCCGTGGACTGTTGACTGCCCTCCCCTTCTTATCTTTGCGGCATGGAAGAGAAAAGCTTAAACTTTATTGAGGAAATTATTGAAGAGGACTTAAAGGCGAGGAAATACAAAACCATTGTTACACGTTTTCCGCCGGAGCCTAATGGCTACCTGCACATGGGGCATGCTACCGCTATTTGCCTCAACTTCGGGCTTACCAAAAAATATGGCGGCTATACCAACCTTCGCTTTGATGATACCAATCCTGTAACGGAAGAAACGGAATACGTGGAGGGCATTAAGGATGATATGCATTGGCTGGGCTTTGAGTGGAAGAATGAACATTATGCGTCGGATTATTTTGATAAGCTGTATGAGTTTGCTGTTACGCTTATTAAGAAAGGGCTTGCTTATGTGGATGACAGCAGCAGCGAAGTGATGGCCAAAGAAAAAGGGACGCCTACAGAGCCGGGTGTTGACAGTAAATTTCGCAGTCGCAGCATTGAAGAGAACCTGCAACTGTTTGAAGAAATGAAAGCAGGAAAATTTTTGGATGGCGAAAGAGTGCTGCGGGCAAAAATAGATATGCAGCATGTGAACATGCTGATGAGAGACCCCGTGATGTACAGGATAAGGCATGCTCATCATCACCGCACAGGAGATGCATGGTGCATTTACCCGATGTATGATTTTGCTCATAGCCCGAGTGATGCTATTGAAGAAGTGACACACAGCATTTGTACTTTGGAATATGTTCCGCACCGTGAGCTTTATGATTGGTTTATAGAGAAGCTTGAATTATTTCCTTCGCACCAATACGAGTTTGCACGGCGCAATTTGAGTTACACTGTTAAGAGCAAGCGCAGGCTGTTGCAACTGGTGAACGAAAAACATGTTGCCGGATGGGATGACCCAAGAATGCCTACTATAACGGCTTTCAGGAGACGAGGCTATACACCGGAAAGCATAAGGGATTTCTGCGACAGGGTTGGCATTGCCAAAAGAGATAATGTTACTGATTTAAGTTTATTGGAATTTTGTGTAAGGGAAGATCTTAATAAAAAAGCACAAAGGGTGATGGCGGTTTTGGATCCTGTAAAGCTTGTCATCACTAATTATCCTGATAATGAAATTGAAGAGCTTGTTGGAGAAAATTTTCCTGATACTTCGTCAAGCTCAGTACAGACTACTTCGTCGGGCTCAGTGCAAGTTACCCCCCCGCTACGGTCGATACCTTTTAGTAAAGAGTTGTGGATAGAGAAAGAAGATTTTATGGAGGAGCCTGCAAAGAAATGGTTTCGTCTTGCGCCGGGAATGATGGTGCGTTTAAAATTTGCTTACATAATAAAATGCGAAAGCTTTACAAAAGATGCTGATGGAAACATTTTGGAGATACAATGCACGTACATTCCTGAAAGCCACAGCGGGCATGATGCTTCTGGCATTAAAGTAAAAGGAACTATACATTGGGTTAGTGTTCCTCATGCTGCTACTGCCGAAGTAAGGTTGTATGACAGGCTGTTTAAAGTTGAAGACCCATCGAGTGAGGAAGGAGATTTTAAAGATTATATCAATTCGGATTCTTTAAAAGTTGAGCACGCATATATTGAGCAGTATTTAAAGGATGCTGAATTTTATACTCCTTACCAGTTTATTCGTAAGGGGTATTTTTGTTTAGATAAGGATTCAACAAAGGAAAAGCTTGTGTTTAACAGGACGGTGACGCTGAAGGATAGTTGGAAAAGCCCCCTCTAAATCTCCCCCCACAGGGGAGACTTGCTAACAGCACAGTTGGCCGTTTATAAAACTTTGTAGTTTATAATTTATTTGGAGAATATGTTTCGGAATTCTTTATACACTTCACGAACTAATAATGTACTTCAAAAAATTGCTGATGGCATTGTGAGATGGCTAAGCCTCCCCTGTGGGGGGAGGTTTGGTGGGGGCTTTCATATCCGGAAAAACAGCCGCCACTAAAATAACAACACAACATATCATCATTAAATAAACACCAATCTTTTTATCAGGACAATAAGCATTGTAACAGGAAGTAAAAAGAATGTAAGTCTTAATTGCATAACCAACAGTTAATGCAGCTAAAAATAAATGTAAACGTTTAGCCCAAACTTTTTGCAGTAAAAGAAAAACTGCTGAGACTACTGCGTAAAAAGTTATAAATTTCCCGGGCTTGCCATAAATGTTTTTTTCAGAAAAAAAACCGGTAAATGTTTTATTTATATCAGCATGATATGTCCATGGAAGAAAACATGCAATAATTAAAACAACACATGCGGCAAATCCTATCCATTTTAAAATTTTTAAAGTCATAATAAAGTTAAAAGACCTTGAAGGTTTTTAAATCCTTCAAGGTCTGGGTTTAGGTGAGGTCCTGACCGGATTCGAACCGATGTAGAAGCTTTTGCAGAGCTCTGCCTAGCCACTCGGCCAC
>JAYVEA010000076.1:0-5499 GCA_043749085.1 Chitinophagales bacterium | reverse complement strand
TATTCCCGAAATTGTTTTTGTTCCCTATGCTGCAGATAAACCCAATTGGGATTTGTATACACAAAAAGTGAGAGATAAGTTTAAACTGTTTGGCATTGATGTAAAAGGAATCCATGAAGTTAAAAATAGCATAGAAAATTTCGAAGCCATATTTGTCGGTGGCGGAAATACATTTCGATTATTAAACCATTTACAGGAATATGGTCTCTTATCAAAAATAAATGACTTAGTACTTAATAAAGGCTTGCGGTATATTGGTTCCAGCGCAGGAAGCAATGTTGCCTGCAAAACAATTTGTACCACTAACGATATGCCTATTGTTTATCCAACAAAGGGATTTGATGCAATCAATTTAATTCCACTGCAGATAAATCCACATTACGTCGATCCTGATCCGAATACAACCCACATGGGTGAAACAAGAGACGACAGGATAAAAGAATTTCATGAGGCAAATACTACTCCTGTAATTGGTTTAAGAGAAGGAGCATTTTTAAAAATTAATGATGAATACTTCAGTTCTCAAAAAATGTTTTTAGGCGGTACAAATGGAGCAAAGTTTTTCTTCAAAGGAAAGGAGCCTGGTGATATTCGTGGCGCCAAAGAAATTATTATTACAGAGGATAGTATTCTTTGATTCTGTAATCAGCTTAAACAAATGAAAAACACTTCAACATAAAAGCTTTGCTCATCAAGGCTTCGACGAGCTCAGCCTGACACTCTGCTATTTGTAATTGAACTACTCTATGTCATCCTGAGCTTGTCGAAGGGTGGCTGATCAGAATGATAGAGCAGGATGGTAAGAATAAATGATGAAGATAGTTTGGGATATTGAGAATAATAATCAATAATTATAAACCAATAATTATTTTCTTCCTTACATTTAATCATGCAATCAGTAAAAGGAATCTGGAAAGTTATAACCGCCTCATCAGTCGGAACATTGATAGAATGGTACGACTTCTACATTTTCGGAAGTCTCTCCACCATCATAGCACAAAAATTTTTCCCTGCTGGAAACCCAACAGCAGCATTGCTTTCAACATTAGCAACATTTGCAGCAGGTTTTATTGTACGTCCATTTGGTGCAATATTTTTTGGCAGGCTTGGCGATATCATCGGTAGAAAATATACTTTTTTACTAACGTTGGTTTTAATGGGAGGAGCAACATTCCTTATCGGTTGTGTTCCATCTTATGCAACCATAGGAGGGTGGGCACCATTTCTTGTACTCATGCTCAGGTTATTGCAGGGTCTTGCATTAGGCGGTGAATATGGTGGCGCAGCAACCTATGTAGCAGAACATGCGCCGGCTAAGAGAAGAGGTTTTTACACAAGCTGGATTCAAACCACTGCAACATTAGGTCTCTTTCTTTCTTTGGGAATAATACTTGGCGTACGCCGCCTTGTTGGTGTTGAAGAATTTACAAATGGTAATGGCTGGCGTTATCCTTTTTTGCTTTCAATAGTGTTGGTTATTGTTTCTATCATCATCCGTTTGAAGATGAAAGAGTCTCCGATGTTTACAAAACTGAAACAGGAAGGAAATACATCTTCCAATCCTTTAAAGGAAAGTTTTGGACATAAAGAAAATTTTAAGATGGTTTTGCTTGCATTGTTTGGTGCAACAATGGGGCAGGGAGTTATCTGGTACACGAGCCAGTTCTATGCGCAAAATTTTATTTTAACCAAATGCAATATTGATTATGAACAGGGAAATAGTATCATATTAATTGCAATTGTATTGGCAACACCCTTCTTTATTTTATTTGGGCACCTTTCGGATAAAATTGGAAGAAAAAATATAATGCTCGCAGGTATGCTGTTAGGTGTGCTCCTCTATCGTCCTATATTTAGTCAGCTTTACAGCATTTCGGATACTTCAAAGAAAATATTTACGGCTGAACAAAAAGTAATACCCAATGATGTAACACAAAACAATACTTTGGTTGTAATAAAAAGCTATGATGATGGAAGCACAGAAAAAATAACAACGAAAACTATAGCAGGCAAATCATCAGAAAAAAAGGAAGTTAGGCTTCCTGAAAAAGAAAAATGGAGCATGATATTTTTAGTTTTTATAATGGTAGTATTTGTCACAATGGCTTACGGACCTATCGCTGCCTTTTTGGTAGAATTATTTCCCACACGAATCAGGTACACTTCCATGTCGTTGCCCTATCATATTGGTAATGGAGTTTTTGGAGGCCTGGTTCCCTTTATTGCAACGCTGATTACTACATTGCCCGGCACAAATGTATTATCAGGGTTGTGGTATCCAATAGGCGTTGCAGCCCTTTGTTTTATTGTTGGAAGTTTATATTTATCAAACAAAATAAATTTAAAACATGGATAAGTTAAAACGATACTTCGGAATTATCTGGATGCTTATTGGTCCTCTTTTATTTGTCATGCTTTTAATAAGTGCCGTTGATAATATGAATGGTCATATAAAGGGAGACATAAGTAATCCAATACCATGGATAATTATTCTTGCCATCTTTTTACCCATTGCTATTGGATTGTCTGTTTTTGGCTGGTATGCTTTTAAAGGCAATTATGATGAAAATTAAATTACTTTTTATACTTATTGCACCATATTTCTTACTATCCTGTACGCATGCAAAATATAAATATCCTCATGTACTCATTGAAACCAGGTTGGGAGATATAGAAGTAGAACTCTATCCTGATAAAGCACCTAAAAGTGTAGGAGCTTTTTTATCTTATATTGATTCCGGATTTTATAAAAATAGCTCTTTTTACAGGGTATTAAAAGAAGAAAATCAGCCTTCGGCATCTTTTAAATCAGAATTGATACAGGGAGGTATTTGGCAAACAAATTATAAAAAAGGAATTAGTTTACCCGGTATTTCTCATGAACCTACAAATCAAACCGGCATCTTACATAAAAACGGAACTATCTCGTTAGCAAGAACAACACCAGGCACTGCAAGCTCGGAATTTTTTATTTGCATTGGAGATCAGCCGGCGTATGATTATGGAGGCGCTGCAAATATTGATGGACAAGGCTTTGCAGCCTTTGGGATAGTTATTAAGGGCATGGATATTGTTAAAAAAATACACCATCAACCGGATTATGAGGAATCGTTTGAAAAACCAATTGAAATTATAAATATTAAAAGATTATAAATTATCGTTCTGCTTTCTATTTTACAATTCCCACTGGTTAATAATATTCTCTGGAACAATTGTTGAAGGATTTAGTGTTAGTGCACAACGATTAATTCTATAATAAGAATATTATTATAACCCTTAAAATAAATTATCATGGATACAGTAACTGATGAAAATCTTACAGGCGTTAACAAAGAAGGAACTCATCCCAATATACCCTTAAGATTTTTAACCGCAAAGTCAATCATTGGCGATAAAGTTTATAATGATAAGAATGAGCATATGGGCAAGATTGAAGACATTATGATAGATATTACTACGGGTAAAATTGAATATGTTGTAATTGAATTCGGAGGCTTTCTTACAATAGGCGAAAAATATTTTGCGATACCGTTTAACCTGCTCAAGATCGATCCCGCCAGGAAAGCATTTCTATTTAATCAGCCTAAAGAAATGCTTGAAAAAGCGCCGGGATTTGACATAAATCATTGGCCGGAAACAAATTTTCATGCAGAAGAAACTTATTGGGATTTTGTATGATAGAATATTAATTCCTGTGAGCCATTGGTAAAAATTATTCAATTGCTTTCTCTTGTCATTGCTAATGCTAACTATATTAAAACCTACCTAAATCAGGTACAAAAATAAACGAAGAAATTACCGCCTGCCGATATTTAAAATCCTCTACATTTGCCTATTATTTTACTTTGAAATATATTAGTATCTGATACAATTTCGTTGTAGAAGAACATAAAATTTATTTGTGAGAAAAAACCTCAATAAAGTAACCGGAGCCGGTTTACTTATTGCTTTAGGAATTATTTACGGAGACATAGGAACATCCCCCCTCTACGTTTTAAATGCAATTATAAGAGATAAAGTAATTGACCAGGAATTAATACTGGGCGCTTTATCATGCGTTATCTGGACACTTACTCTTCAAACCACAGTTAAGTATGTAATTCTTACTTTAAAAGCGGATAACAGGGGTGAAGGAGGAATTTTTTCTTTATATGCATTGGTACGACGACAAAAAAAATGGTTGGTATTTCCTGCGATGATCGGAGGCGCTTCATTGCTTGCCGATGGAATGATAACCCCACCTATCTCAGTAACATCTGCAGTCGAGGGTTTAAAGCAACTTGATTTCTTCAGTGGTATAAATGAAGCAACCGTTGTTTATATTGTTCTGGGTATTTTGGTTTTACTTTTTTTCTTCCAGCAATTTGGCACTGCATCAATAGGCAAAATGTTTGGTCCTATTATGTGTATCTGGTTTTCTATGCTGGCGGTATTAGGCTTTTCACATTTGTTTGATGCTTTATATATTTTTAAAGCTTTTAATCCGTGGTATGGTATTAGATTATTAACACAGTATCCCAATGGCTTTTTTCTTTTAGGAGCAGTGTTTTTATGTACTACCGGAGCCGAAGCACTATACAGCGACCTGGGGCATTGCGGCAGAGGAAACATTCGCATCTCCTGGATATTTGTAAAATCTGCTCTCATAATTAATTATCTCGGACAAGGTGCATGGCTGCTGGCAAATCATTCAGGTAAAATTTTTACAAAAGAAATTATTGATGCAGGTTTCAATCCCTTCTATGGTGTAATGCCCGAATGGTTTAAAATTCTGGGAATTGTTATAGCAACAGTTGCCGCTATCATTGCCAGCCAGGCATTAATCAGCGGTTCATTTACGCTCATTAGTGAGAGCATGCGTTTAAACCTGTGGCCTAAAATGAAAATAAATTATCCTACAGAAGAACGGGGCCAATTGTATATCCCGGGTATAAATACAATGTTATTTATAGGTTGTGTTGGTATAACGGTATATTTCAGATCTTCCTCCAATATGGAAGCTGCATACGGTCTTGCTATAACACTTTGCATGCTGGCAACATCAATGCTGTTTGCAAATTTTCTTGTGGCGAGGAGAACACCCAAACCATTTATATATTTATACCTGGCTGTTTATTTAATCATCGAATCAAGTTTTTTAATAGCTAACCTTAATAAATTTCCACATGGTGGTTTTGTAACTTTGATCGTGGGCGGTGCTTTGTTTTGTGTAATGTATATTTGGTTCAGGGCAAGAAAAGTAAAGAACCGTTACGTGGAATTTGTAAGGTTGGAGCAATATCTCCCAATGTTGCAGGAGTTGAGTAATGATAATTCTATTCCAAAGTATGCAACTCACCTTGTTTATTTAACCAGCGCTAATAATCCCAAAGAGATTGAGCATAAGATCATTTATTCTATTTTAAACAGGAAACCTAAACGGGCAGACATTTATTGGTTTGTTCATGTAGATACCCAGGATGATCCTTATACTTCGGAATATTCTGTTGATGTAATAAT
>JAYVEA010000075.1:0-16344 GCA_043749085.1 Chitinophagales bacterium | reverse complement strand
AAAAATAAACCGTGTATTCCATTTACGGGTACTCTTACCACGAGATTTAATGGTACCTCAACATAATAAGGATTGAATTTTGTTTTTACATAATTGTCTGTAGTGCTGCCGCTTGTGTAATATGTTTCTGCCTTTGAGCCTTTTCCTGTGAATAACAAACCGCTTTCAAGGTCTACTACTTTTGATAATCCGAACCTATCTAATATACCAACATTAAAAGTGGTTAACATATTATTGTCTTCTGTTTGTCCTGAGGTAGTTTTTGTAATGTTAGCAAGGTTAACTCCGCCTTGTAAATACAATTGCGCTTTAGCATTTGTAAGAACTGCAATAGTAAATGCAGATACGAATAAGATCTTTTTCATTGTTTAAGGTTTAGTTTTCTGATTTAATAATGAGGGTAATAATAATTTCTTCTCACTAAAGGCAAAAACTTTGCCAACAGGAATAAACACAAAAATTAAATGAATATTTTTAGCAGGACTTTATCAGAGCAGCGATTGAAAAACTTTTTCATTAACCTTTACAGGATATTTCTTTTTTAATTGTGCTATCCATTTTTCTTCTAAAAAATTTTGATAATCATTGATCACTAACCCCCGGGCTTCCTCAAAATTCCGTTGCTGGTTTGCAGGATATATTTTTAATATTTTTACTAAGGTTGCCGTGCCATCATTTTCATTTACCAAAGGTTCTGTAATCATCCCTTCAGTAAATTTTGTATTTGTTTTTGCAGGTATTTGAGTTAGCTCATACCGGCTGGAATCTGTTTGTACCTGCGAAATATTTTCTTCTGTGACCTGCTTCCAGCCCTTGCCTTTTTTAATTTGCTCAGATACATTGGTTGCTACTTTTTCATTTGAGCATGAGATTAAAACTGCATCGGCACTTTCATTCCAGGTATATTTTTCTTTGTGCTGATCATAATAATTTTTTAATCCGGCGCTATCATTAGAAGCCTTATTCCACACATTTCTTTCCATTACTTCAAACAGCATGTTACCATCTTTAAATTCCTCCAATTGGTATTTAAACTCAGGATTAAAAACGGGTAATTTTTTTTTATAGTTATCCAATGCAATAATAGAAATGTATTTATTAAATAACTCTTTATTCGATTCTACCAGGTTTGAGCTTGTAGCTTTATAATTTTTTATGAACATTAGCCAATCATTCACTTTTATATTTTGATTATTAAGGGAGAATAATATGCTATTAGCAGTAAGGCCCGGTAAGGCTATTTTTTTATTGGCAATCACAAAACTGTCAGTCAATTTCCACAGATCATTTTCTTTAAGCGTTGTATTCTTTTTATAGTTTAATTTTTTTAGAACATCATTTAAAAATTTTTCTTTGGCAGATTTAACCCTACTGTCAAGTAATACCTGTTGCTTCAATGTATATAAATAGCTCTCATTATTCCAGTCCTGCGGCACTTCGGTTTTCGATATTTTTTTTACAATATGGTAACCAAATTTAGTTTGAAAGGGCGGAGTGATATCACCATCTTTCTGTAATGCAAAAACATTTTTTTCAAAAGCCGTATCATATTTTCCCACACCAAATTCCGGCATTATACCGCCAGATATGTATGTCATTTTATCATTACTGAATTGTTTAGCCATTTCTCCAAAATCAGCGCCGGCAAGCAATGCATGGTAAACTGAATCGGAAATTCTATGCGCATTAATTTTATCTTCTTCTTTTGCGTCCTCAGGTACGGCGATTAATATCTGTGCCGCTTTTATTTTACCAACAGCTTTTCTTTCTTCAATATTTTTAAAGATATAATAACCGTTTTGCGACCGATATGGTTTACTCTTTTCCCCGGGATTTAATCCATAAACAATATTTTCAAAGTTGTAAGGAAGAGAGAAAACCGTAATAAAACCTACGTCTGTCCAATTTGATTTTAATGACCGGTAATGCTGTTCAACAGAAATGGAATCTTTAAAATCCTGTAAGGGAAAGAATAAATAAGCAACATGAATATCTTTTTGGCTCCTTGTAAATGCTTCCTGTATCAAGGCATTCACCCTGCTTTCATCATTAAGATAATTTTCTTCAATTTGTGTGCGGAAATTCTGCAGATCATTATTAAGCGAAGCCAGTGTATCTATCCGCATATCCTTTGCCGCCCTAACTTTCAGCTTAAATTTTATATAGAGGTTGATGTATTCACGTAAGGCCATTGCCTTGTCAGTAACAGCAGTTTTATTTTTATTATAAGCTCTTAAAAATTCATCTTTACTTACTGCATTACTGCCATAGGTAAATAACGTTTGAGAAAAAAGGCCGGTAGTAAAACAGGTAACAATGAAAAGAAAAAAAAGCTTTTTCATTTAATGATATAATTAGTTAGCAGGTTTATTCTTTAGTTTGGTTTGAAGCAGATCATCCATTTGTTGCAGCGTTAGTTTTTTTGCGATGATGCGCTTTTCTTTATCCAGCAAATATAGTGTAGGCGTTTGTGTAATATCATACAATTGTTTATAGCCGGGTCTTTGAGAATCAGCTATCGCTTTTTTTATTTCCTCGGGTTGATAAACATGTATCCAGTCCTTTAAATTATTTTCTTTGATAAATTGTATCCATTTTAATTTTTCATTTTCACTCAACACGCCATAAAGTTTAACGCCCTGCTGTTTCCACTTTGCGTGATACAATGAATCGAGTCGTGGAACCTCCTCACGACAATGGCTGCAGGTGGGATCCCAAAAAACAACAACTGTATAATCAGCATTTACATTGTGCAGTGAGTAAGGCTTTCCGGTGCTGTCAACCATATCCAGGTCTGCGGCTTTCTCTCCAATTAAATTTGACATCACCATGTATGCCCTGTTGGAAATAGCAGTTAATTGTTTTTCATTCAGCCAGTTTGAAACTCCCTTTGAATGATATTTTTCAAACAGATGAACAAACACTGCATCCTGTCCCATGTATTTTGGATATATATACTCATCCGTAAGCCAGTTCAATAAAAATTTGTACATCTCTGTATTGGTACGTGCCAGCAGCAATAAATAATCAGCCTCTTTTATTATTGTATCGGCAGCGGGAACTAAAATATCCCTGAAATATTTTTCAACCTTGGGTAAAAAGAATGGAGTTCGGATAACCCGGTTATCCATAAAATTTATTCCATCCCAATAATGTTTTTTATAATAATTATAATTAGCTATTGAATCGTTTTTTGTTACAGGATGTGTAATAATAAATTCCGGTTCCTTCATGCTTTTAAATAAAGTTGCCAGCATAGATTGCGGATATTGCTTTATGATATTCTCCCGGTATCGATTTAGTTCTTTATTAAACTTCCGGTAATTACTTTCATGTAATAAAGAATCGGATTTTGTTTTGCTGTTGTTATAAGCCTGTTGCTCTGCCTGTAATTGTTTTCCTTTTACCGAGATAAATTTTTGATATTGCTGAAACAGGATATTTTCTTTTGAACCTGTCACAACAGTCTTATTCACCAGGTCCGATGTATCTGATTTGATGATTATATTTTGTTCTTTGTCTACAAGAAAATCAACAAGTTTATTTTGTCCGGGGAAGACGATGGAATAAATACCCGGCAATAATTTCTGATTCTTTTTAAAAATAGCAATGCCTTTATTATTTACCAAGGCTGAATCCTGAACACTTAAATTTTTCCCATAATAATAAGTGAGATAGGCAAGGCCGCTTTTATAACTGGGTGTTTGAAGCGTTACCTGGTATTGGCTTTTTGCGCAGCATGTAATTAGGAACAGTATAAAAAAATTTAAAACTCTTTTCATCATTAAATAATGGTGGCAAAAATATCTAAAGGAAGCGAAAATGTAAACTTCATATAAAATCCTTAACATTTTATCAATAACGGATTTTCTGCTGTATAAAGTATTTTTACCGCGATGAGAAAGAAAAAATTTGTTGTTAAAGATCTGGCCGTAACAGATTACGCTTCGGAAGGCAAATCGCTTGGGCGGGTGGAAGGGAAAGTAATCTTTGTTGAAGGCGCCGTGCCTGGAGATGTAGCCGATATCTTCATAACAAAAAATAAAAAAGACTGGGCAGAAGGAAAGGCAATACGTTTTACAAAATATTCAAAGGAAAGAGTTGAGCCCTTTTGTATACACTTTGGTGTATGCGGTGGATGTAAATGGCAAATGCTTCCTTATCAAAAACAATTGCAATACAAGCAACAGGAAGCAGAACAGGTATTGAAAAGAATCGGCAAGGTTGAGTTGCCTGTAATATTACCTATCATAGGCTCGGATGAAACTATTTACTACCGCAATAAGTTAGAGTTTACATTTAGTAACAAACGCTATCTCACGAGTGAGGAGATAAATAAGTCAGAGCAAATTCCGCAGGAGAATGCTTTGGGTTACCATGCTCCAGGAATTTTTGATAAGATCATTGATATAAAAGAATGCTGGCTGCTGGATGATATAAATAATCTTATAAGGAATTCCATACGTGATTATGCGTTGGAAAATAACCTGTCCTATTATGACATTAAAGAGCATAAAGGCTTTTTAAGAAATATTATTTTGCGCTACTGCACTACAGGTGAGTTAATGATAAATCTGGTTTTTAGGAATGATAATAAAACAGAGATAAAAAATCTACTGGATCATCTGTTGGAAAAAGTTCCATCAATCACAACATTACTTTATACAATAAATCAAAAATGGAATGACAGTATATATGATCTTGCTCCGCAGATATATTTTGGAAAGGGTTACATAACAGAAAGGCTCGGTGAATTTCAGTTTAAAATTTCTCCTAAATCATTTTTTCAAACCAACACCCGGCAGGCGCAGAAGCTATACGGGGTTGCAAAGGATTTTGCTGCTTTAACAGGTAATGAAACAGTGTATGATCTTTATTGCGGCACCGGGAGTATCGGGATATTTTTAAGCAGGTTTTCAAAAAAAATAATTGGGGTAGATGTAATTGAAGATTCAATTAAGGATGCGAAAGAAAATGCTTTATTAAATAATATTGAACATGCACATTTTTTTGCGGGTGATGTAATTGAGATCTGTGGTGAAACATTTTTTACTGAACATGGAAAGCCCGATCTCATTATTATAGATCCTCCACGGGCAGGAGTACATGAAAAATTAATAGTAAAATTGCTTGAGATCGCTGCATCTAAAATTGTATATGTAAGTTGTAATGTAGCTACGCAGGCAAGAGATATAAATCTCTTAAATGAAAAATATAATGTTGAAAAAGTTCAACCGCTTGATATGTTCCCCCATACACATCATATAGAATGTGTAGTGCTATTACAATTGAAGCACTAAATTGCACTTTAAATAAAATTATCAATGGCTCAATACGGAACTTCCAATCAACGCGTAACCCCAATAGTTTTAAATCTTATTATCATTAATGCTTTGGTATATGTGGCGCAAATGATCATGGATAAAACAATAGGATTAACTGAATACATAGCTCTTTATTCTTATCAAAGTGAAGCCTTTAAGCCTTATCAGCTGGTAACCCATATGTTTGCTCATTCACCCACTACTTTTTTTCATATTTTATTTAACATGTATGCATTGTGGATGTTTGGAGTAGTACTGGAAAGAGTTTGGGGCCCAAAGAAGTTTTTGATATTCTATCTTGTTTGCGGACTTGCGGCTGGAGTGGCTCAAATGTTTGCGATGGATATTAATGGTTCAGCCGTTGGTGCTTCAGGGGCTATTATGGGCTTACTGGCTGCCTTTGCTTATTTATTTCCTGATACAAAATTTTATATTCTTCCATTTCCTTTTCCAATAAAAGCAAAATACATGGTTGCCATATACGCAGCTATCGATCTGTTTGGAGGTTTACACCCCGGCGCTGCTGATAACATTGCACACTTTGCGCATCTCGGCGGTATGGTAATGGGTTTTATCCTGGTTATTATCTGGGGTAAAACAAATAAGAAAACTTTTTACTAAAACTTAACTTTCCACCATCTGTAAGGCGATAGATTGACGTAACTTTATAGGCATTCTTAAAATTATGAGTGAATCTGAAAGATATATTGGTTATCGCAGGCGCAAAATTTCTCTGGGCGCAGATGGAAATGCATTGATGATACTTATAAGCATCAATGCCCTATTTTTTATTGTTGTATGGTTTCTACAGATCATTTATTATATGACCCAAGCAGCACCGGGTAGTTTTGAAAATAATGTATTGCCCTTGTTCATTATGCCTGCTAAGCTTTCCGAATTAGCGCAAAAACCATGGACGGTTCTTACTTATATGTTCATTCATATAAAAGTGATAACCGTAATTACAAATATGCTTTGGCTATGGGCTTTTGGTTCAATTTTACAAGGCATTACCGGCAACCGTAAAATAATTCCTGTTTACATTTATGGAGGTATAGCCGGTGCTGTTGCATTTATTGCGGCTAATTATTTGATACCTTCTTTAAAACCTGCTATTGATTTTTCTTTTATTTATGGTGCCAATGCAGCTACTATGGCTATAGCAGTCGCTACAACAGCCCTGGCTCCTGATTACCGCTTTTTTAAAATGCTTAATGGCGGCATACCTATCTGGGTGCTTACACTGCTATATGTTATTATCGATTTTGCCGGGATATCAGGTGCTAATGCAGCTTATAATATTTCACACCTTGCAGGCGCATTTATAGGGTTTATGTTTGTTTTTAGTTTGCGGAGGGGCAACGACTGGAGCTTGTGGATGAACAACTTTTATGACTGGTTCATCAATCTTTTTAATCCTGATAAAAAGCTGGTATCGCCACAAAGAAGAATTAAAGAAAAAGTCTTTTACAATACTGGAAATCAAAAACCATTTACTAAAAGATCAAATATAACCCAGCAAAGAATTGACGAGATACTTGATAAAATAAATCAGAAAGGCTATCATTTATTAACTGACGAAGAAAAAAATATTTTAAAAAGGGCTGGCGAAGCAGATCTTTAAATATCAAAAAAATTAAATTGGTATTACCCTGTATATATTCATTTTTACATTGAGTAATTTCACATTGAAATCAAGTAATGCCAAAACCATTTTTCAGAAGAGTTACCAAAAGCTTTTTAATAATCTGCAATACTGTTGCCGCTGTTTGCATTATATTGGGTAGTTATGTAAAATTTTTTAATCCTGAACGATGGTGGTTCATAGGATTGCTTACATTAAGTCTGCCCTACATTTTATTTACACTACTGATCTTTTTTTTCTGCTGGCTTTTTACCAAAAAGATATGGATGCTGATATCATTATTGGCAATTGCATTTTGCTGGAAGCCAATGCTGAACATTTTTCCATTACATTTTTCCGAGGCATTTAAAAAGCAAAAAAATTTGAGCAGCCTGCGTGTGATGAGCTGGAATGTAGAGCATTTTGATATTCTGGAATATAAAACTCATCCTGAAAAAAAAGACCAGATGCTGGACCTTATAAGCCAATACCAGCCTGATATAGCTTGCTTCCAGGAGATGGTTGGGGGCGATGATGACAAAGCTATAAATTACCTCGGCGATTTTAAGCGAAGGCTAAACTTTACAGGTTATTATTACTCTTACGAAAGGCGTTTGGATTTTGACCGTGTGCATCATTTTGGGATCATTACCTTTTCAAAATTTCCTATCATCAATAAACAAACGATCAGTAACCCGCCTAACGATTATAATTCAATATTTCAATACATTGATATACCTGTAAACGACGATACCGTAAGAATATTTAATATTCATTTGCAATCTTTAAAATTTACTGAGAATAATTTAAAATATTTAGATAACCCCGGCACCAACACTGATACTGCGCTTTCAGAATCAAAAAGTATAATAAGCAAACTAAAGCGGGGGTTTCTCAAACGCTCAACACAGTCAGACAGAGTGAGGGAGGAAATAGATAAAAGCCCTTATGCCGTTATTGTTTGCGGAGATTTTAATGATGTGCCAAACTCGTATGCCTATTGTAAGATAGGTGACGGAATGCAAAATGCTTTCGTGGAAAAAGGAATTGGCTTTGGAAGAACATTCTCGGGTATTTCCCCAACATTACGGATTGATAATATTTTTGCAGATAAAAATTTTACGATCGAACAGTTCGCAAGGGTGCCTAAAAAACTCAGCGATCATTTCCCGATTATTGCTGATGTAAATCTTAATAAGTAAAATTATTTATCTTTGAAATAAGATGTATCAAATCTTCCCATATCATTTCTGCTGCTGTTGTTGATCCTGCAGTATTTAAATTTCTATTTCGAATTTTTAATTTCTTATTTTTATTACAACATGTCTCTTAAAGTATATAATTCTCTAACAAGGAAAAAAGAAGAGTTTAGATCCATAACAAAAGGTCATGTGGGTATGTATGTCTGCGGCCCTACAGTAAGTGGCGAAAGTCATTTGGGTCATGCAAGGCCGTACATAACTTTTGATATTGTGAACAGGTATTTATTACACCTGGGTTACAAGGTGCGTTATGTTCGCAACATTACCGATGCAGGGCACTTTGAAGAGGAAGGAAGGGAGGCGGAAGATAAAATTTCTAAAAAAGCACAGCTCGAAAAAATTGAGCCGATGGAACTGGTGCAGAAATACACCAATCTTTTCCATTGGGCGATGAAAGAGTTTAATACACTTGATCCGAATATTGAGCCAACGGCAACAGGTCATATTATAGAGCAGATAAATATGATTGAGAAGATCATAGAAGAAGGCTATGCGTATGTTTCCAATGGCTCGGTTTATTTCGACGTAAAAAAATATGCAGCTTCACACGATTATGGAAAGCTGAGCGGAAGGGTTATAGAAGATCTGCTGGAAACAACAAGAGACCTTGACGGGCAGGAAGAGAAAAGAGACAAAGCTGATTTTGCTTTATGGAAAGCTGCTCCGCCCCAACATATAATGCGATGGAAAAGCCCGTGGGGAGAAGGTTTTCCCGGATGGCATATTGAGTGCTCGGCCATGGCTACAAAATATTTAGGGGTTGAATTTGATATTCACGGCGGTGGAATGGATCTTCTTTTTCCGCATCATGAAAGTGAGATCGCACAAAGTACAATTTGCAATCATCATAACCCCGCAAAATACTGGCTGCATAATAACATGATAACTATTGCCGGTAAAAAAATGGGTAAGAGTTATAACAATGTGATAAAGCTTACTGAAATGTTTAGTGGTGATCATCCATTGCTTACCCAGGCATTTAGCCCAATGACTGTTCGGTTTTTTATTTTGCAAACACATTATCGCAGCACACTTGATTTTAGCAGTGAAGCATTAGTGGCTGCAGAAAAAGGATTAAAGCGGTTGTGGGATGCGTATGAAGTGCTGCAAAAGCTGTCAACAGTCGACGGTCGACAGTCGACACTGGACAATGGGCCCGAAGCCCAATGCCTAAGGTTAATAGTCGAGCTGGATGATTTTATGAATGACGACTTTAATACAGCGAAGGTGCTGGCTAACTTTTTTGAAATGGTTCCCATCATCAATGGAATTAAAGATGGTCATATAAGTTTGGATGCAATTTCTTCAAAAACTTTACAGCTGATGAAAACATCTTTTAAAGTTTGGCTGGAAGATATACTCGGGTTAAGAAATTCAAAAGAAATAGATCCTGCTTTAAACAGCGTAATGGAATTATTGATCGATATAAGAAAAGAAGCACGGGCTAATAAAGATTTTGCAACATCCGATAAGATAAGAAATCAGTTAAGTGAAGCCGGTATAATATTAAAAGATGATAAGGGCGGAAATATAAGTTGGGAAATTTCTTAACCGCAGAGAAAAGAGAAACAGAGTTACGCTAAGAGTAAAATAAGCTGAATCGAGTAATGAAAAAATTCTCTGCGTAAAACTCATTTAACGCTGTTCTCTGCGGTAAAATTTTTAAAGAATAGTATGCAACACATTTTACATCTTAGCAAAGACAAAAAATTTAAAAAAATTCTTGAGCTGCAGGATCCTTTTGTATTACGATCAAGAAAAAAAGTTTACCTGCATTTGTGTTCATCTATTATTAGTCAGCAGTTAAGTACTAAAGTTGCTAAAGTTATATTCCATCGTTTTCTTAATCTATATGGCAAGAAAGAACCAACTGCCGAAGAGATATTACAAACTCCCGTTGAAACCTTTCGTGGCATTGGTTTCTCTAATGCCAAAGCAAGTTACGTTCACAACGTTTGTAAATTTTTTGTTGAACATAAGCTTACGGATGCACGCTTAAACAAAATGAGTAATGAAGAAGTTATTGATCTTCTTACAAAGATAAAAGGCGTTGGCAAGTGGACAGTAGAAATGATACTGATGTTCACCCTTGGAAGAGAAGATGTATTTGCTGTTGATGACCTTGGTATTCAGCAATCCATAACAAAATTGTATAAACTGGATAATTCAGATAAAAAATTAATGAAAGAAAGGATGTTGCAGATATCTTCAAAATGGGCGCCTTACCGAACCTATGCATGCAAGTATTTGTGGGGATGGAAAGATAATACACCAATCAGCAATAAATAATTGGCAAAAAAGAAATAATTATTTTCTTTTTATCAGGGGGTTATTCAATCCATTTACAATATTATCAACTACTACAAAATGGCTAAGCTTACTGAATAATTGGGTTAGTGTTTTAAAGCCATATGTTCTTGAATCAAAACTGGGGTCTAATTTTCTTAAGGCAAGTCCCATTGTAGAAACATATACTTCGTTGCTTTCATTCGCACTCATATCAAAAGCTTTATTGATAAGCCTTGTATCCACCGCAACTTTTTCTTTTTTGTGAACCACTTTTTTTTCTTCCTGTTCAATTTTAGGTTCCAGGTTTTCAACATGAGTGAATATCTCACAGGATTTCACAAATGCATTGGGTGTTTTTTTCTCACCGATGCCCATTACAAAAACACCATCTTCTCTTATCCGCTTTGCCAGGCCCGTATAATCACTGTCGCTGCTTACAATACAAAAGCCATCCACTAAATTATCGTGCAGGATATCCATGGCATCAATTATCAAAGCACTGTCAGTAGAATTTTTTCCGGCTGTATAAGAAAATTTTTGAATAGGATTGAACGCCATTTCATTTAACTGTGCCTTCCAGCTATTCATGTGAGGTGTTGTCCAGTCGCCATACACCCTGCGTATGGTAACCTTTCCATATTTTGAAGCTTCTTCCAAAACAAGGTTAAGTAATCTTGGCTGTGCATTATCGCCATCAACCAATAAAGCAATTCTATTTATTTTTTCCATAAAAAATATTGTAATACAAATCTATGAATTACAAATTGAGATTTACCGGAATAAAAAACCCTCTGCATTGCAAAGGGTTCTGAAAGATCTGTATATTTAACTTATCTCACCAGCTTCAATTCATTAATTATATTTTTTGCACCGCCTAATTTATCTATGCACCATAATACATAGCGCACATCTACATTAATGCATCTGTTTAGATCTTTATCAAATGCAATCTGACTGCTTAACGCTTCATAATTACCATCAAATGCAAGCCCGATAAGGTTTCCATTGCCATCCATTACCGGTGAGCCGGAGTTGCCGCCTGTAATATCATTGGTGGTTATAAAGCAGGTAACAAGATCATTTTTTGTTTTATCAATATATTGCCGACTTAATAATTTTTTTGGAAAGATTGTTGTAAAGATTTCCAAAATATTTATTTATGACAGATAAAGCCAGAGTTAAATGCAAAAAGAAATTTCTCTATTATTTTCCGAAGGGCTTTGCAGATGCAAAATATTATAATTGGGAGAGAGGATATAAATGGGAAGCTCATATTGCATGGGAAAATGAACTAAATAAGGAAGAATACCAACGGCTTCTTTCTAAAAATGAATATACAGAGATTGCATTAAGAGCTGTACGGCTCGAAACAAAAACCAATCTTCTTTTTTCTTTTGAAAAGATGGCATTAAGAGATGCAGTAAAATCAAAAGAAGGCGCGAAAGCATTTTCCGAAGGGTTGTTTGAATATGTGTATGGCAAAAGTTCTTTTGAAAAAAGATTTGAAAATTTTGCCAATGTATTGAGTATGTTACCAAGAAAACAAACAAGAGTTCGTACCTGGCCGCTTCAAACGGTATTTGGTTTTATTGCAAACCCTGAAGAACATATTTTTTTAAAGCCACGGGTAACACAGGTAGCGGCAAAAAAATACGAGTATGATTTTGTTTATCAATCGAAACCTAATTGGGAAACTTATAAAAGTTTGCTTGATTTCGCGGAGCAGGTAAGAAAAGATACGGCGGATTTAAAACTTAAAGATTTTATCGATCTGCAATCTTTTATATGGGTATTGGGTTCGGATGAGTATGATGATTAAAATTTGGTTTCTTTTTAAGCAATAACCACCTTAAAAATTTGTATTTATATAGTAAAATATTAATAATTAGCATTGGTATTCAGTAAATTTGTTATCCTTAACCAATATTATTTTAATGGCGCTCATTGATATAAAGCTTCCAAAATCTATTGCACGTGCCCTTAACTTACCGGTTAGCTCACCCAGAAGTCAACAGCTAAGAGTATTAAGAAAGTTGTTGAGAATAGCACGTTTTACTGAGTTTGGTCAAAAATATAAGTTCGATGAAATATTGTTAAGCAGGCATGCAGGCAAAATGTTTCAGCAGATAGTGCCTACATACGATTATAGTAAAATTTTTAAAGAGTGGTGGTACAAAACCTTAGATGGTAAGCCTGATGTTTGCTGGCCGGGAGTAATAAAGCTTTTTGCACTAAGCAGCGGCACCAGTGAATCTTCGAGCAAATATATCCCTATAACAAAAGATCTTATACGTTCTAATAATATTACCAGCATCCGTCATTTATTAACATTGGCAACTTATACCAATGTTAGAAAAAAGGCTTCTTCTATGAGTAAGGGATGGCTCTTATTAGGCGGCAGCACACAGTTGCAGAAATCCGCTACTTATTATGCGGGAGACCTTAGTGGTATACAGGCAAAAAATCTTCCCTTCTGGTTTCAGCGATTATATAAACCCGGTAAGAAGATTGCAAAAGAAAAAGATTGGTCTAAAAAGCTTGATGAAATTGTTGAAAAGGCACCTGAGTGGGATATTGCCATAGTGGTTGGTGTTCCTGCATGGGTACAATTATGTATTGAAAAGATTATTGAACGGTATGATCTTAGTAATATTCATGAAATGTGGCCTAACCTGGCTATCTATGTTCATGGTGGTGTGGCTTTGGAGCCGTATAAAAGAGGATTCAAAAAATTATTAGGAAAGCCAATCACATATATTGAAACCTACCTGGCAAGTGAAGGTTTTTTAGCATATCAAAACAGGCAGGATGCAAAGGGATTGAAACTCGCTCTCAGTAATAATATATTTTTTGAATTTGTTCCGTTTGATGATGAAAACTTTGATAGTGAAGGGAACATGGTTAAGAATCCTAATGCATTAATGATACATGAAGTAGAGGAAGGAAAAGATTACGCAATACTGATAAGTACGAATGCAGGCGCATGGAGATATTTAATTGGTGATACCGTTCGCTTTGTTGATATCGATAAAAATGAAATAATTATTACCGGCAGAACAAAGCATTTTCTAAGCCTTGTAGGCGAGCATTTAAGTGTAGATAATATGAATAAGGCTATTGAACTTGTAAGCGAGGAATTAAAAATATCTATTCCTGAATTTACTGTTGCAGGTGTGCCTTACGGCTCGTTCTTTGCTCACCAGTGGTACATTGCCACAGATGATAAAGTAAATAGTGAAGAGCTTAAAATAAGAATCGATAATAAATTAAAGGAATTGAATGATGATTATGAGGTGGAAAGAAAACATGCTTTAAAAGCAGTTTTTGTTGATGTATTGAGCGAGCAAACCTTTATGAATTTTATGAGAATAAAAGGAAAGATCGGAGGTCAGCATAAATTTCCCCGTGTATTAAAAGGTAAAATGCTGGACGACTGGAAAAAATTTCTCAAGGGTGTTACTGTTAAATAGTTCTGCCGCAAAGCTAAGGCTGCAAATAATTTTTTTAATTAAATTGTAGTTTTAAACAGCGGCATTTTTGTTTTTAAAAATTTAAAATGGCAGATATTATTCAGGCGATTATAAAAGGGGTCCTGATGGGATTGCTGCTGGTTATCTCTGTCGGGCCTGTAATTTTTACCATCATAAAACAAAGCATTAACAATGGTAAGGAAGGCGGTTTTAGTTTTGTAGCAGGTGTATGGATCAGCGACCTGGTGTGGGTATTACTAAGTAATGTTTTTTCAGAATTTGTAACTGCTCTTCTTGATTTTAAAAAGCCCATTGGTATTGCGGGGAGTATGTTTTTAATAAGCATGGGCGTGTTCTATTTATTTTTTAAAAAAGTACATGTTCATCCGCAGGATATTTCATTACCACCACTCCAGGGAAGTGATCATGCAAAACTTGCGCTGCAGGGCTTTTTGGTTAATACGCTTAATCCCGGCGTGATGGTTTTTTGGCTTACATCTGTTACAGCAATTGCCATAACACATACCATAAGGGAACGGATAATAATTTTTGGTACATGTCTTATTATAAATATGGCTGCCGATGTTGGAAAAGTTATTCTTGCAGGAAAACTAAGATCAAAACTTACCATACATAACATTAAAGTGATCAACCGCATCTCAGGATTTATATTGCTGTGTTTTGGAACAGCTTTATTTATTGGCGTTTTATTTTTTATGAAGAAACATTAAATAGAATACTTTTAAAAATGAAAAGTTTTTTTTTATTTTTTCTTGCTTCTTTTATCTATTGTATAGGTTTATCGCAGCCGTCTGATTTTATTATTTTAAAGAAAGATCAACATACTATAAAAAGCTTTTTTGCAGGAAGCAATATAGGCTTTGAAACAAATACCGGTTATTATTCAGGACAGGTAACATCTATTAAAAAAGACTCTTTATTCATCAACCAGTATGATATAAGACGGGTACCAACAAATCTTGGTATTTATGTGTTGGATACGGTGGCCACATACAGGCTGGTATTTAATTACAGGGAGATCATTAGGGTTGAAAATCAAAAGCGAAAAGGATTTAACTGGGCAGCAAGTGGCGGAAGTTTATTTGGTGGTGGCATTTTAATAACTGTAGTGGGATTAGGTACATGGGTGTTTACAAAACCCGGTACACAATATCATGCAAGCCCTGTACTGGTTGGCGCTGGTGCAGCCCTGGCAGGCATTGGATATTTATTATTAAAATCTAATGGCAGTAATTATAGCATTGGTAAAAGATACCAACTGGAATACATAAAAGTGAAATAGATCAGCTTAAAGAATGTTTAGAAGAGTGATATGAAAGCAAAGAACAAATCACAAACTAAAAAAAGAAGCATTCTTTTAAGAGCGTGGAGAATTTTTATAAAGATATTATTTTACGGATTTCTCTTCTCTGTTTTCTATATTTTATTTTGCAAATGGGTTAACCCACCCATAACCATTACACAGTTAAGCAGTGTTGTATCGGGGTATGGATTAAAAAGAGATTATGTTTCAATAAATGATATGAGCCCGAATGTTAAGCTGGCAGTGATGTCTTCTGAAGACCAGTTATTTCCTGATCATGATGGATTTGATTTTAAGAGCATTAAGAAAGCAATGAAACATAATAGAAAAAGTAAATCGCTTAGAGGGGCAAGTACAATAAGTCAACAGGTTGCAAAAAATGTTTTTCTCTGGCAGCATGGAGGCTATTTCAGAAAGGGACTTGAGGTATATTTTACTTTTATGATAGAACATCTATGGAGTAAAAAAAGAATATTGGAGATGTATTTAAATGTTGCTGAAATGGGAGAAGGCGTTTTTGGTGTGGAAGCTGCGGCAAGAATGTATTTTAATAAACCGGCAAAAAATTTAACCAGGGCAGAAGCTGCAATGATCGCGGCATGTTTGCCTAATCCTAAGGGCTTTACTGTAAAACCTTTATCAAGACATGTTGCCTTAAGATACCCATGGATACTAAGCCAGATGGCACATTTGGAAAGTGATCCGGATATACAGGAACTTATTCATTAGTAAGTTTATCCACGGCACTGATTGCTGTTTGTAATCTCTGTTCATAGCTGCCGCTGATATCAACCCATGGTACGGCCTGGTTGATCATTATGTCTTTATAAAAATGATATAATTTATTTCTTGTTTCCACATCAGGATATTCTCTCAGCTCATCTTTTATCCACGGCAGATCAACATTACAAAGAAGATACATATCATATTTCCTGGCCGCAACTTGATTTAATATCCAGCTATGACATTTTCCAAAAGTAAACTCACACCAAACTTTCATCACATACATATCGGTATCGATAAAGACAGTCGACTGTCGACGGTCAACTGT
>JAYVEA010000074.1:0-5551 GCA_043749085.1 Chitinophagales bacterium | reverse complement strand
AATATGCAGAAGGTTATCCCGGGAGAAGATATTATGGCGGTTGTGAGTTCGTAGATGAAAGTGAACAGCTTGCAATTGACAGGTTAAAACAAATTTTTAATTGTGAATATGCAAATGTTCAACCGCACAGCGGGGCACAGGCAAATGCAGCTTTAATGCTTGCGATACTACAACCTGGTGATAAAATTTTGGGACTTGATCTCAGCATGGGCGGGCATCTTACGCATGGCTCTCCGGTAAATTTTTCCGGCAAATTATATGAAGCACATTTTTATGGAGTAAAAAAAGAAACAGGTCTGGTTGATTATGAAATGCTGGAACAAAAAGCAAGAGAAGTAAAACCAAAGTTGATTATTTGCGGTGCATCTGCATACAGCCGTGACTGGAATTATGAAAGAATGAGGAAAATTGCTGATGAGATTGGCGCATTTTTATATTGTGATATGGCACACCCTGCAGGATTAATCGCTAAGGGTTTATTAAAGTCACCATTTGATCATTGCCATTTTGTTACCTCAACAACTCACAAAACTTTACGTGGCCCACGTGGCGGAATTATTTTAATGAAAAAAGATTTTGAAAATCCTTTTGGATTAAAAGATACGAAAGGCAAAGTGAGAATGATGAGTAACCTTCTTGATATGGCTGTGTTTCCGGGCACACAAGGCGGACCGCTGGAACATATCATTGCTGCGAAAGCAATTGCATTTGGAGAAATTTTAACTGATGAGTTTACTGATTATGCAAAGCAGATAAAATTGAATGCTCAAAAAATGGCGCAAGCATTTGTAAAAAAAGATTACAACCTAATCAGTGGCGGAACAGATAATCACTTAATGCTTATCGATCTCAGGAATAAAAATATTACCGGTAAAAAAGCGCAGGAAACATTGGACAGAGCTGAAATAACTTTAAATAAGAACTCAGTTCCATTTGATGATAAAAGCCCGTTTGTAACTTCAGGCATTCGTGCTGGCGTTCCTGCTATTACAACAAGAGGGATGAAAGAAGAGCACATGCAAACTGTTGTTGACATGGTTGATAAAGTCTTGATGAATATTGATAATGAAAATGTGATAACAGAAGTTAGAAATGATGTACGATCTTTTATGGATCAATTTCCTTTATACCCGGAATTAGGATAAATTTATACATGCGGCTTTCACAAAAAGAAATATCAGCAATAAAAAATAACATTCTGAGCTTTGATCAAAATGCAAAAATTTATTTATTCGGTTCAAGAGTAAATGATAACGCAAAAGGTGGAGATATAGATGTGCTAGTGATCTCGGACAAAATAGGCTTTACTGAAAAATTAAAAATAAGAACCGGCATTTTTAGAGAAATTGAAGAGCAGAAATTAGACCTTATTGTGAAAAAAGATTTTAATGACGTTTTTGTAAAGATGATACAACCTGATTTAAAAAGCTTGTGAAAGAAACATTACAATATTTAAAAGAAAATTTTGCACAAGCTGATGAAGCAGCAAATCATTTAGCAACTTCAATAGAAAGATGTGAAAGTTTTATTTTAAATAAAGATTTTACAGAAGATCAATTAATAGAACTTGAAGCACTTACGGGTCGCTTTGCAAGAGTAAGTGATCTGTTGATACAAAAAACTTTTAAAACACTTGACCAACTTGATGGAACAACTCCGGGCACAGTAAGAGACAGGCTTTTGCTGGCAGAAAAGAAAGGTTTAATTAACAGCGCAGATGAATTTATATATATAAGAGATATAAGAAACAGGATTGCACATGAATATGAAGCAGATGCTCTAAAAGATATTTTTTTATTTGCATTTAAAAATTCCAGGCTTTTAATTGATGCTCTAAAAACCGCTAAAGAATATTCTAAAAAATTTTATACCTGATTATATGATACAACGTGTACAAACTTTATGGATGCTGCTTGCATCTGCAGCTGTAATGCTTAGTTTAAAAACTTCTTTTTATAGTGGCACTTTAATAACTGATAATTCTTTTCATTCTATAATGGGAATAGATAGTTATGGCTTGATGATATTAACGGTAGCCTTAGGAACCGCCTTGTTTGTAAACATTTTTTTATTTAAACACAGGATGCTGCAATTTAGAATTTGCATATTTGCATTGCTGGCAGAATGCCTGATTATTTTTCTTTACTTTAACCAGATTAAAAATTATTCTAATGGTAATTTCAGCCTTTGGTGTGCGCTGCATGTTTTTATCCTGCTGTTTATTATTCTTGCTGCAAGAGGGGTTTATAAAGATGAAAAGCTGATCAAGGATAGTAACAGGTTGAGGTGAGCTAAACATACCTCCCCGTCCAACTCTCTTTAACTTTTTTCAATCCGGCCGGAACGCCTGCGTACACAAGATTCCCTCCGCCATCACCTGCTTCAGGTCCAAGATCAATAATCCAATCAGCAGATTTGATTACGTCGGTGTTATGCTCAATAACTAAAATGGAATGCCCCTGTTCTATCAATGCATTAAAAGAAGTAAGCAGTTTTTTTATATCATTAAAATGAAGCCCGGTTGTTGGTTCATCAAAAATAAAAAGCACATGACCCTGGCCTTTCCCTTTACCAAGAAAAGAGGCAAGCTTTACCCTTTGAGCCTCTCCTCCAGAAAGTGTATCCGATGATTGTCCAAGTTTTATATAACCTAAGCCAACATCGCTTAAGGGTTTTATTTTTTTTGCAACATCAGCGCCGAGTTTGGTATCATCACTAAAAAATTCCATCGCTTCATCAACACTCATCTCCAGTACATCATAAATATTTTTTTCTTTGTAGGTGATCTCTAAAACTTCTTCTTTAAATTTTTTACCTCCACATACTTCGCATAACAAATGAACGTCAGCCAGGAACTGCATCTCTACAACCTGCTCTCCTTCTCCTTTGCATGCATCACACCTTCCGCCTTCTACGTTAAAAGAAAAATGTTTTGGTAAAAAACCTCTCATCTTACTTAATGGCTGCTTTGCATACAGGTCTCTTATTTCATCGTATGCTTTTATGTACGTAACAGGATTGCTTCTTGAAGATTTACCGATTGGGTTTTGATCTATCATTTCAATTTGCGTGATGTAATCAACATCTCCTTCTATGCCTCTGTGCAAACCAACTTTATCAGCAAACTCGCCTTTAATTTTTTTTAATGCAGGAGCTAAAATTTGTTTTACCAGCGTTGTCTTTCCACTACCACTTACACCACTTACAACACACAAAACATTTAAAGGAATAACAACATTAATATCCTGCATGTTATTTTGCCTTGCTCCCAGCACAGTAATTGAGCGATTCCATTTGCGAACAACTTTGGGAGGATCAATTTTCATCTCTCCTTTTAAATATTTACCGGTAAGGCTTTTTTTATTGGCTATTATCTCATCATAATTTCCTTCTGCAACAACTTCGCCACCAAGGTGGCTCGCCAATGGTCCCATATCAATTATGTGATCCGCATGTCTCATCATCATCTCATCATGTTCAACAACTACAACCGTATTTCCCAGATCTCTTAACTCTTTCAAAACAATAATTAATCTTTCCGTATCTCTTGAATGCAAACCAATGGAAGGCTCATCTAAAATGTATAAAGAGTTGGTAAGATTACTTCCTAAACTTCTTGTAAGCTGTATGCGCTGGCTCTCGCCACCACTTAAAGAATTTGCCAACCGATTCAAAGTAAGATAGCCAAGACCTACGTCCATCAATGTCCTTAAGCGATTGTTTATTTCAATCAATATTCTTCTGCCAACCGTTTCATCATATTCATTTAACTCAAGTTCACTAAACCATTTCTGCAGGTCTTTTATTGGCATCTCACACAATGCACCAATATTTTGATGATCAACCTGCACATACAAAGCTTCTTTTCGTAAGCGATAGCCATGACATTCGGGGCACAGCGTTCTTCCCCGATACCGGCTTAACATAACACGATATTGAACCTTGTATAAATTTTGTTCTACCTCTTTAAAAAAATCATCTATGCCGCCAAAGTGATCATTACCTGTCCACAATAAACTGTACTCTGCAGTAGTAAGATCAAGAATTGGTTTATGAACCGGAAAATCAAAACGCTTTGCTGAGCGTATCAAAGCTTCTTTCCACAGTCCCATTTTTTCTCCACGCCATGGTGCTATTGCATTTTCATAAACACTTAATCTTTTATCAGGAATTACTAAGTCGGGATCAATACCAAGCACCAATGAAAAGCCACCACATGTAGGACAAGCGCCATAAGGATTATTGAAAGAAAATAAATTAGGCACAGGCTCTTCAAACTTTAAACCATCCAACTCAAATTTATTAGAAAACTGCAAAAGCCTATCACTATTGATTTCTAAAACAACTTCACCTTCTCCTTCATAAAAAGCTGTATTAACTGAATCGGAGATACGATGAATGTCATCTTCATCAAAACCTGCCTGTCCGATAGGCAGATTTTTCACCACTAACCTGTCAATAAGAACATAGGCTGTGCGGTGCTGGAAGTAAGACTTAAAATCTTTTGTTTCCTGTATGTCCTCTATGCGTAAAATTTGTTTGTCAACATAAATTCGGGAAAAGCCCTTTTGCATAAGGATATTTAATTCTTCTTTTATATCCCTTTTATGATGTTGTTTAAATAAAACCAGTAATAAAACTTTGTCCCCTGACTTTAATTTGGTGATCGCTTCCACAACATCTTTTACATCATCTTTCTTTACTTCTCTTCCTGATACAGGAGAAATTGTTTTTCCTATTCTTGCAAAAAGCAATCTTAGGTAATCATAAATTTCAGTCATGCTGCCAACCGTGGACCGTGGCGTTCGGGTAGTAACTTTTTGTTCAATAGCGATAGCAGGACAAAGGCCTTTTATATAATCCACATCAGGTTTATTCATCCTTGCCATAAACTGGCGGGCATACGAACTTAAACTTTCGGCATACCTTCTTTGCCCTTCTGCAAATAATGTATCAATAGTAAGTGATGATTTACCGGAACCTGAAACCCCTGTAACCACTATTAATTTATTGCGTGGGATCTCTACCGTAACATTTTTTAGATTATGCATACGGGCTCCTTTTATAAGGATACCGTTTGATTGCTCGTTTCTTTTAACTGAGGAGGATTTTGCTTTAACTGGCTTTACTGTACTCATTGGGGAGGGCAAAGGTACTGCTAATACTATTTTTTAGCACTTCAAATACAATAAGGAAGATTTAAAATTATTGTGCGCTAAAAAAGAATTTTAAAAAATAATTATGAAAAAATTTGTTTTTATGAAAACTTTGTATAATTTCACTCTCCCAATATCTCAAGTAAAAGATGAAAAACTATTTCGCCTATCGCAATAGCTTCTACTCTTCCCGCTTATTTATTGGAAAAATTTTAAACAATATCCAATAATCCAAAATGTAGAAGTTTTATGAAATCCCTTACGAATCTTTCCGACCAGCAGCTTATTCATTTGTACATGGATGGCGACGCTGAATCCCTTTCAACCCTTGTAGTACGCTACAAGGACAAAATTTACACCTCGATTTATTTACTGGTAAAAGACAAATATCTTGC
>JAYVEA010000073.1:0-16380 GCA_043749085.1 Chitinophagales bacterium | reverse complement strand
GTTTACGGATAGAAATATCTTTGTGGAATAAAAGAGATTAATTAATACCGGATTCCAACTTTCTTTTTACCCTTTTTAGAATATATTTTTTTTGCATTTTCCACAATGGTTATAAATTCATTCTGGAGATAATCGTCAGGATCTTTTGCTTCCTTAGCAATATTCCCCACTTCAGCAAGTGAAGCATGCGAAGCATAGTTTGATCTTTTCAGCCATAAACCAAACATGGTAAGTGATGTTGCAAATTTTAAATCCTTGCATATGCTGTTGATATCTTTATAATTATTTGTACAGTTATATTCATCACATTGTTGAGTACTGTCATCGGGCAAACGATAATTAAGTTTTATATCAGCAATACCTTTTGATGAATCTGCCTTCATATTATTTTCTGTTGGTGCTATTTCAAAAACAGCTGTAATTCCGCTGCCAGAACCAATTTCACCACCTTCCAGCGTACTTGATGAATCCATAAGCACACCCCTTTTATTATCGTACCCTATCAACCTGTATTCTTTTACCATCTCGGGGTTAAACTGTACATTCATTGTTACATCATTGGCAACAGTGTATAATGTTTGTGTAAGTTCTTTAACCAAAACTTTTTCTCCTTCTTTAATGTCATCCAGGTAAGCAAAATTTCCATTTCCTCGTTTAGCCAGCGCCTCAATTTTTGAATCTTTATAATTTCCCATTCCCACACCAAGGCAGGTAAGATAAATTCCATTTTGCCTTTGTTTTGTAATTAATTCTTCCAGTTCTTTTTCAGTGGTTTGTCCTACATTAAAATCTCCGTCTGTTGCAAGAATGATCCGATTATTTCCTCCATTTATAAAAGAAGTTTTTGCAAGCTTGTAAGCAGCACGTAATGCAGCTTCGCCGGGAGTATCGCCTGCGGCATTCATCTGTTCAATAGACTTAATGATCTTTTGTTTTTCAGCGCCACTTGTTGGCGGCAGCCAGGTACCTACCGACCCGCCATAGGTTACAATCGATATGGTATCCTTATCACGTAAATTTTTTACCAATGATTGAAAAGCCGCTTTTAAAAGTGGTAAACGATTTGGCAGATCCATACTGCCTGATACATCTATCAAAAAAACAAAATTGCCCGACGGAACTGTATCAAAATTTAATTTTTTTGCACTTAGATTAATAAATAGAATTTGGTGATCAGCATTCCATGGACAGGAAGTTAATTGAGATTCTACATTGAATGTTTTGTATTGCCCCGGTTCTTTATAATTAAGATTAAAGTAGTTGAGCATCTCTTCTATTCTTACAGCATCAACGGGCACTGTGGTTTTTTGATTTATAAACCTGCGGATATTTGTATACGATGCCTTATCGGCTCTCACTGAAAATTCTGTTACAGGAAATTTCCCGGCTTTTATAAAATTATTCTCTACCAGGTTGCTGTACGATTCATTACCAAAGCCTTCATTTTGCTGACTGCGTTTATCAAGCTCTCCTGAAATAGAAATAAGCCTTTGCTTTTGCACGTTTGTATTGGGAAAAAGCATTTTTAAAGTTACTTCCTGGTACGTATCAGCCTTAACAGCTATTGACTTTGGTTCATAACCATCCGCATTAAACGTTAATGTATCAAAAAATTTGGTAGTAAGAATTCCAAAGCCACCTGTATTACCGCTGAAATAAAGCAACCGGTTAGAGTGCAGATATATTTTTACATTTTGCAAAGGCTGGTTCTTTTCATCTTTCACTTCTCCCCTGATATAATATTGTGCATTAAGATTAAAACAAAAAATGAAAAAAGAAATGGTAAGTAAGATTTTTTGCAAGGGGCTTTTATTACATGCAATATGAGGATTATATTTCATTCAAGATAAGGTATTAAATCGTGAAACGGCAGACGTGAAACGTGAGATAATTCGTACGTTTGACATTTCATTTTCACTTCTCACGTCTCACGTTTGTATTAAATAAGCTGGTATATCTCTTTTATATTTCGACCCAACCCGTCATAATCCAAACCATAACCCAATAAAAATTTATTGGGAACACTAAAGCCGAGATAATCAATTTTAATAGGATGCACCATTGCTTCAGGTTTATGTAAAAGAGCGGCAATCTTTAATGATGCTGGATGATGATGATATATCTGCGGCAAAAACTTTGACAGCGTATTGCCTGTATCAACAATATCTTCAATAACAATTATTTCCCTGCCAACAAGATCTACATCCAGGCCTATTGCAGTGATAACCTGGCCCGAGGATTTTATTCCTTTGTATGATGCAAGTTTTATAAAACATATCTCGGCCTCAATATTTATTTCTTTAAAAAGATCGGCTGCAAACATAAACGAGCCGTTGAGAATTGCGATGAACAAGGGCTTTTTTCCTGCATAATCTTTATTGATCTCCGAAGCCACTCTCTTTACTTCTTCACTTATTTTATTAGCGGAAATGTAAGGCTTAAATTCTTTGTCGTGAACCTTAATAAGTTCCATATATTATTTTGAGACGATGAGCTCCTGTCCGATCCGTAAGTTATCATCAGTTAAATTATTCCATTCTCTTAACTGCGCAACTGTAACATTATACTTTTTTGATATTGCATACAACCCTTCTTTTGGTTGTACAGAATATATTTTAGAAGGAGATGCTACAGGAGATTCTTTTACAATAACTATTTGCTCTTTTACTGAGGGCTTTAATTTTAATTTACTCCCGGCATATATCTTCTCATCTGCTTTAAGGTCATTGTATTCATAAAGATTCTGCAAACGGATACCATTCTTTTGCGCCACATCATACAGGCTTTCATTATTTTGAACTATATAAAGATCCTTATCTCCTTCTTTAGATTTTTTTTCAAGAAAAATAAACTGATCCTCTTCCAGCAATCCATCTTTCTCCATATCATTATATTCCAAAAGCTTATTAAGGTTGATATTATTTTCAGTTGCAATTGCCAGTAATGATCTGCCCCTGGTTTCATAAATGGCTTTACTTCCATTAATATCAATTTTTTCTTTTGAAGTGTTTGAAACAAAACTTACAGGTTGAATATTAGAAGAACCTTTGCCTTTGATTATTTCTGCAAAAGCTTTGTCTTCCGGATCAGATTGATATTTAGAAGCATCAAAAACCGGAACATCATTAACAGCCACCATAGTATATTGCTGAAGATTATTCTGCTCAATATTTTTTATAAGAATTTCAGGATAACGCGGATTGGTTGCATAACCTGCTCTCTTTAAACCATAAGCCCATCCTTTATAATCTCTTGGATCAAGCTTGAACAAAAGAGCATAGCGGTCATTACCACGTAAATAATTTGAATGATCCCTGTAGGATCCTTCTGCGTCTTTATAAGTGCGAAAACATTCACCCCGCGAATCATCATCATGACTAACCCCTTCTGCAGTCCAGCTGCTTTTACATTTAATTCCAAAATGATTATTTGATTTTTTTAAAAGATCGCTGTTACCATTTTCGGTTTCCAGCAGGCCCTGCGCAAGTGTAATAGCAGCAGGCACTCCCATACGTTTCATTTCACGTATAGCAAGCTCTTTATGCATTTGAATGTACTGAGCAGAACTTAGGTTTTGAGCGTATATAAGAAAACACGAATACGATGTAATAAAAAGGAGAAGCAGTTTTTTCATATAGTAATTACAGGATTAGGTTTATAATTGGGCTTAGGATACTACAATTTTCTTATTAAAACTAAGCCATCTCTTACTGTGAGCATTACCTGCTCCACCCGTTTATCATTTGCTACATGGCTGTTAAATGCATCAATGGCTTTTGCGTTTTTGCCTTTTATATTTTCTTCCAATACTTCACCGTGAAACAATACGTTATCAGCTATTATTAACCCGTTTTGGTTTACGTTTGGCAAAGTTAATTCGTAATAATCAATATAACTTACTTTATCCGCATCAATAAATACAATATCCCATTTTTCATCTAAAGTTGTTATAATTTCCAGTGCATTGCCTACGTGTAAAACTATTTTATTTTTTTGTAAAGATTTGCTAAAAAAAGATGCGGCAATGTCTGCATCTTCCTTTCTCAATTCGATCGTATGTAGCTTACCCCCGGGCTGTAAACCTTTTGCAAGACAAAGAGCGCTGTAACCAGTAAACGTTCCAATCTCCAAAATATTTTTTGGTTTTAATAAGCAGCTTACAATTTCTAATATTTTGCCTTGTACATGCCCGCTTAACATCTTTGCATGCGGATGATTTTGATTTGTATATGCAGCAATTTCTGCCAACAATTCATCTTCTTTTGAAGAAAATTTTGCTGCATAATCTTCCGCTTTTTTATTTATCAGTTCCCTCATGTAATATGGACTTTACGTCTGAAGAAATAACAATTGGTTTTGAGATCAAATACAAGCCTAGAAAAGTGAGAAGCCCATTGATAATAAGTAACTCGAGCCCTATTTCATATTTTCCAAAAATATCTTTTTGAAATTTATCCAGGAAAAAACAAATTACGGGAGCAAGAACACAAACCAGTGGAACAAATTTGTCAATCACTTTTCTTTTAGTTAATATTCCAAAAGAAAATAAACCCAACAATGGACCATATGTATAAGCAGCTACTTTAAGTATTACACCAATCATACTTGGATTGTTTACCCATTTAAATACCATTACAAAAACAAGAAATATAAATGCCACGGAAAGATGAATTCTTTGCCTTATTTTTTTCTTTTGCGCTTCATCCCAATCATCTCTTCTTTTTAATCCTAAAATATCAATACAAAATGATGAGGTCAGTGCAGTAATTGCTCCATCTGCACTTGGGAATAAAGCAGAGATCAATGCTATAATAAAGATCACCGAGATCATTGGAGGCATATGATGCAGTGCGATCTCCGGAAATAATTTGTCCCCGGTAACAGTTACACCTTGCTGACCTGCATATAAATATAACAGCCCACCTAAAAATAAAAAAAGTAACAGAACAATAGTAAGTATGAAGGACATTGTAAGAACATTCTTTTTAGAATTTCCCAGTGTTCTTACTGAAAGATTCTTTTGCATCATTTCCTGGTCCATACCCGTCATAGTAATTGTAATAAATGCGCCGGCTAAAATCTGTTTTACAAAAAACAGTTTACTATTTATGTCAGTAAAAAATATTTTGCTGTAGCCTTTGTCTTTCATTTGCCCAAGACTATCAGTAAAGCTCAACCCCATTTTGTGAAGGATAAAAATCACGCAAATGATAAGTCCGGCAAGCATACAGCTGGTTTGTAAAGTATCCGTCCACACAATTGTTTTTACGCCGCCTTTGTAGGTGTACAACAATATCATTATAAGAATGATAACTGTTGTTAACCAGAATGGAACATGAAAAGATTCAAGGATTGAGTATTGCAATATCTCCACCACAAGATATAGTCGTGCAGTAGCGCCTAATGTTCTGGAGAGGATAAAGAATGCAGAACCTGTTTTATACGATCTGAATCCAAATCTTGTACTTAAATAATTATAGATCGATGTAACATTCAGCCTGTAATACAGTGGCAGCAATACAAATGCAATGATAGCGTATCCGATCAGGTAGCCTATGGTTATTTGAAAATAAGCAAACGAATCTCTTCCAACTGCGCCGGGAACACTAACAAAAGTAACGCCGCTTAATGAAGTGCCAATCATCCCAAAAGCCACCAGCATCCAGTTAGAACTGCGATTACCAATAAAAAAACTTTCATTATTTGAATGGCGGGAAGTGCGGTTGGCAACAATAAGCAGAACAATAAAATAACCGATAACAAAAGAGAACAACATTAATGGAGACATATTATCTGATTACTTTTGAATAATATATTGGATAAAAAAACAAGATAAATAAATTATGTCAATTAAATCTTTAGCGGTTTTCTGCGGTTCTAAAAGTGGTGTTAATCCTTTGTATGTTGAGCATGCAAAACAATTAGGATACCTTCTTGCAGAAAAAAATATTACGCTTGTGTATGGCGGAAGCACCAAAGGTATTATGGGAGCGGTTGCCAATGCAGCACTGGAAAGGAAAGGAAAAGTTATTGGAGTGATGCCAAAAGTTTTGGTTGAATGGGAACACCAGCATTTGGGTTTGACAGAACTGCACGAAGTAGCAGACATGCATGTACGCAAAGCATTGCTGTATGAAAAATGTGATGCAGCGCTTATCTTACCCGGTGGTTTTGGAACTCTTGATGAATTCTTTGAAATGCTAACCTGGAACCAGTTAAGCATTCATGATAAAAAAATATTTGTTTTAAACAGCGCTGGTTTTTATGATCATCTAATTGCTCACATGAAAAAGCTGGAAGAAGAAAAGTTTTTATATGATACAGTTGTGGATAGAATGACAATAATTAATGAGCCGGGGGAGTTGGGGAAGTATTTGTTAAGTTGTGTAATTAATGAATGAAAATCCTGTGCATTACCTGGCCATTGCAGGACATCCCACTTTACTTTTTCTGCCGGAACCTCTTCCACCACCGGCTCCTAATCTGAAAGAAACAGTCAGCCCGGTGAAGTAGTACCAGTCTTTAGCAGCAAGCGTTCCTCTTGGAGTGCCATCCGCAGGATATGGTCCTGCCCCCACTTCGTCTCCCCTGTAGGCAAGGTCTACAGCCTGTTGCCCCCTGTTGGCAAGCAGCAGGTTTTCATCTACATAAGTTGTACTAACATCATCAAGATAATCAGTAAAAGTTTTTCGTAAACTTAGCTCCACTCCTACACGAACATCATCACTCAACGATAATTTTATCCCCCCTCCAAATGGTATAGCAAACTGTGAAAGATTATAAGGCTTTCTGCCATCAACAAAGCCTTCGCCTTCGGTACTTAATGGTTTAAGAAAAACTTTTTGTCCCGGTGCGATCTGCGTATAGGGATTAAAATGAAAATAGGCGGCTCCTCCAAATACGTAAGGGATAACCAAATGTTCGTAAGGATCAATAATGAAATATTCTGCACCAAGCATAACATCAAACATGGAAGATGTAAAATTTAAATTTCTTTGCTGCTGCCCGGGTTGCCTTTTATCATCTGCACCAATTTTACCCAATATAACTCCAAAACGTGCATACAGCTTATTTATAATCTCATATTCAACTCCAATACCGGCAGCAAAATTGGGCTGCTTAAAACTTATCTGTTTACCACTCTTAGGGTTATACTGAAGATCGCCTTTGTAATTTGCAATTCCCCCAAAAAAATTTACATGTACATTCTGACAATATGTTGCAGATGTAAAACCAAATAGTGTTACAGCAAGAAGCAGTTTCTTTATATCCATTATCATTTTCTTTTTCTCCTGTTCAGCCCAATATTTACTCCTGCTCTTATTATTGGTAAAAGATTTCCATAACCATCTACATAAGGGGAATTGATATCTTTTATCACATCTACCAAAATACTCAGGTAAGTAAATGAATTTTTATCAGACCGGGATGTGGTGTATCCGCCACCAACTAATAAGCTTGGAGCATGAAGTGTTTCTTTAAGAGTGGTACCGGAATTATAAGGAATAGTTTTTTGAGCAATAAAATTATATTCAGGCTCTGCCTGTATAAAAAGAAAGTGTACAGGAAATATCCTGGTAAAAACGCCTAAGCCGTAAATGGTTGTCCGGTATTTATTATTGTAAAGATCTTTTTGACTTTGGTATTCGAAATTAACAACAGCTCCGGCATCAATCCATTTGGCAAGTGTGTAACCATAATGAGGATGTAACCCAATATTAAAAGTACTGTAGCTGCTTCCACCGCCATACCCTAAAGAAATACTTCCGCCGGTAAACCAGTTTGTTGGGTCGTAACCTTTTTGCCTTTCAGTTTCATCCTGCGCAAAACAGCCAGTTGTAAGCAACAAGCTGCATGCCGCAAGAATTAAAAATTTATATGTTTTCATAACGGTTTTTAAATAAATTATATAGCAGATGCAAAATATTTGCGATGGGCTGGTACATTCCTCACAACTAATAATTCGCAACTCACTTTTAATCAAAAATCTTTCCAGCATTTAAAATATTGTTTGGGTCAAAAACTTTTTTTATACCCCGCATTAATTCCAGCTGTGTTTTATCAAATATAATATCCATATAATCTTTTTGAATTAATCCTATGCCATGCTCGCCACTTATTGTTCCTCCCAATGATTTAACCAACTGGAATAATGCTCTTAATGATCTTATTATTTCAGGATCATCCTGGCTGTTTTCAGTTCCTTCTTTTTTTATGCGGATGTGTAAATTTCCATCTCCTGCATGCCCGTAACAAACCGTTTTAAAACCAAATTGTTTTCCAAGTTCCTTTACGCCATGCACCAATGCAGGCAGCTCTGCCCTTGGCACTACAGTATCTTCTTCAATTGTATAGCCATCAATCTTTGCAGCCTCTGCTACCCTTCTGCGCAGCTTCCACAATTCAGCTTTTTGGGTTGCATTATCAGCAAAATAAATTTCACCGCAATCATATTGAGTAAGCAATTCGGAGATAGCTTCCATTTCCTGCATCAATGTTTCCAGGTGATTGCCATCCACTTCAATTATTAAATGTGCGGCTGTATCTTCTGTTATAGGCACTGCTGTGCTGTCAACAAATTTGCTTACCATTAATAAAGCATCTATTTCCATTAACTCCAATCCACTTGGCGTATAACCTGCCCTGAAAATTGCACTTACTGCTTCACTTGCCTTTTCAACACTTTTAAATGGTACCAGCATCAGCAGGTCATACATCGGCAATGGAATTAATCGCAAAACAATCTTGGTAACAATACCCAGCGTTCCTTCACTGCCAACCATTAACTGCGTTAAATTATACCCTGTAGAATTTTTTAAAACATTTGCTCCTGTCCAGATGATCTCACCATTAGGTAAAACCACTTCAAGATTGATAACGTAATCTTTTACCACTCCATATTTTACTGCTTTTGGCCCACCACTGTTTTCTGCAACATTACCGCCTATAAAACAGGATCCACGGCTGCTGGGATCAGGCGGGTAGAACAAGCCTTTTTCTTTTACTTCATTCTGCAATACTTCAGTTATCACTCCCGGTTCTGTAGTTACCTGTAAATTTCTTTCGTCAATATTTAAAATCGAGTTCATTCTTTCTGTAGAAATAAGCACACCGCCTAAATGCGGTAATGCACCGCCACTAAGGCCTGTACCGGCGCCTCTTGGTGTAACAGGTACTTTATATTGATTGCAAATTTTAAATATTTCACTTATCTCTTCAGCCGATCGTGGCTTAATTACTACTTCAGGGAGGTAATGAAGATGCTCCGTTTCATCATGGGAATATTTGTATAGATTCTCCTCATCTGCAAAAATAAATTGTTCTCCCACGATGGTTTTAAAGCTATCTATATGCCTGTTGGTTAATGAGGATTTAATACTTACTTCCATTCTTACTATTTCTGTGGAATAAAATTAAACATTTGTGAGGCTTAAAAAATGCCTGCGCCATTGATGGACAAAAATATTTTAAAAAAACTGTAACGTAATACGAAACTAATCGTATATTTGATTATTACTCTTTTCTAATAACTATAAATATTACTGCAATGAAAAAGCAACATTCAAACAAAAACATTTTATTGGGCATTTCTTTCTGTATAATTCTTGCCTTTACAGCAATGGCTTTCCAGGATTCTTCAAAAGTAAATAACCTTAAACAACAGGTTAAGCTGGATACAGTACCTAAAAACAATAATATAGATATTGAGATAGATATGAAGAATGTGGATGAAATAATTAAAAAAAGTTTGGAACAGGCTGAAAAAAGTTTGAAAGAAATTGACTGGACCAGGATAAAAGCACAGGTGGAACAGAGCATGAAACAAATTGACATGGCTAAAATTCAAATGGAGATAGACAAATCCATAAAGGAAATTAACTGGGATAAAATAAAAAGTGATATTAACAGATCAATGAAAGAAATTGATGTGAGTAAAATAAAATTTGATATTGAAAAGAACATGGAGGAATTAAAAAAAGTAAATTTTGATGAATTAAAAAAAGAAATGGAGAAACTGAAAATAGAAATGGAATTAAATAAAGATCATTTTAAAATGGACATGGAGAAATTTAAAAAAGACATGAGCAAGCTAAAAATTGAATTAAATGAATTAAAAGAAATGAATGCAGAAATGGAAAAAGATGGTTTGCTGAATAAAAATGAAAGCAATTCTATTGAATATAAAAACAAGGAATTATTCATTAACGGAAAGAAACAATCACCGCAGGCTGCAGAAAAATACCGCAAATATTTTAAGGGAGATAATTTTAAATTTAATTTTAAAGGAGATTAAAAGCTGGGGCACATTGTCTCTCTCCTGTTACCAGCATATTCGTTATAGAAGCCTTTCTTCATTATATTAAATTCACTTGCGCCTCTGTAACCATTAAAATTATGAAGAGACGAAGTAGTTACATCGTAGCTGAATGTAAAACGAACATTGTTTAATTCAAAACCGATCACAGGCACAAATGCATCGCCTAAGCGATAATATAATCCTCCTATTAATTGTTTTGTTCCATCACCGGAAAGGTTGTAGGCTGCATTCATTCCTAATACCAATTCCTTTGCTTTTGCCTGTGTAGTAAAATATGCATTGGGGTTAATTATGATATTATCATTTACTTTAAGGATGGCATTTAAAAACCCGATATGGCGCATAGCTATCCGTGTAGTATCTGCTGATGCATCAATAAAACTTTCCAGCGGCCGGTTAACGTGATGAATTGAATAACCTGCATTAATATAAATATTTTCTGAAGGGAAATAAGCATAGTTCATTCCTGCCTGCACGTCAAAATAACTAACGTTATTATTATTAAGGACTACACTCGTGGGTATTTTATTATCAAAAAATTTTCCATCAAACTGGTCAGGGAATTTTAATTTGGTTTGATCTATTCTTTTATTAGCCCATCCCAGATTAAAACCCGCAGTAAGTAAACTACTGTTACCCAGCAATTGATGATAGGCAATAGATGCATACGCTTTTGTAGAGGTTAAACTTCCGGTGCCTGCAACATCTCTTAAAATTACTGCACCCAACCCAAGCCAACCATTCTCTAACTTATCTCTAAAAACCTGTGCATCCCCATAAATACTTATTGTTTTATAAGGTACAGCCATAATAGAAGAATATTGATTTCTATAATGAGCGCCGATCCTATAGTCTGCATCAGGAATAAAACCTGTGTTGGCAGGATTAGTTGTTAAAGGTGAATTGAAGAATTGAGAAAAATGCAAGTCCTGCGCCTGTACGGAAGCCATAAGCCATAAGTAGCAAACTACAAGTAATATGTATTTTAATCTATTCATTTCTTTATCATCTTCACAATTGATGTATCTAAATTTAAACCTTTAAATTTATCGTATCAAAGTTATATCGCCTGTTTTTTTAACCTTATTTCCGTCAGAAAAAATAACATCCAAAGTATAAGTATAAACATCCATTTGCTGCAACTTTCCTTTGTAATATCCATTCCATCCGTTGGCAGGATCAGTTGATTCAAAAACTTTTTGCCCCCATCGGTTATATATATTCCAATGCATTTGTTTTATACCAAATCCTTTTACACTTACTATGCCGTTAATGCCAAATTTACCCGGTGTAAAGGCGGATGGCACATCAAGTAACGGTTTAATTATAGCACTAACCTGTATACAGGTATCATCACTACAACCTGCAGCATTTATTGCGGTTAAACAAACATTATAGTTACCTGTTGCTATAAATAAATGTTTCGGATTTATTTCAGTTGAACTATCTCCATCACCAAAGTGCCATAAATAACCTATTGCTCCAAACGATTGATTAGTGAATTGAGTTGCTGTATTTTCCTGTGGAGGATCAGGACCAAAAGTAAAAGATGCAACAGGTATATCCACCACCGCAATTGTAAAAAATGTGGAATCTATTTTATTACATGATGTAGAATCAAATGCATACAGGGCAATAGTATAATTGCCCACAGCCGGATAGAGATGAGTTGGATTATCTGCCGTGGAAGTAGTGCCGTCACCAAAATTCCATAAAAAATTCAGTCCCCCGGCAGATGTATTTTTAAAAACTGCATTGTATGGAACACAACCCTCCGCAGGTGTACTAAATTGCGCCTTTACAATCGGCGACAATCTTATTGTTTTAGATACACTATCGGGAGAATTACAAAAAGAAGTATCTGCCAATATCAATTTTACAATATAAGTTCCCGGCCCTGCGTAGGTATGAGTAACAGGAGGTGTTTGACCTGTTGTAATACGGGGAGAGTTATCACCAAAATCCCAGATAAAACTATTTGCTTTAAAAGTTGCCGACGAAGCAGTTGATGTATTTGTAAATATGTAAGAAAGATCAGTACACAATCCTGTTTTTGCAGCAATAAAACTCAACGTTGCTATATTATCACCTGCCTTTATTGTTAAATAAGCCGTATCTGCAATATTACAGGTAGTACTGTCAATAGCTACAAGAGATACCTTATAAGTACCTACAGCAGTATAAGTATGAGATATATTAAAGGAAGTTATTTTAACCTTGGGTGTTCCATCACCAAAATCCCAGATGTAACTTTTACCATTTTGAATTGTATCTGAAAAATTAACGGTAAGTGGTATACAACCGGTAGTATCATTAGCCACTCCATTAATAGAAGCCTGAGGGCCTGCTTCAACGCCTGCAAAATTCATCCTTATTTTAAGCATTCCTAAATTACATAGTCCTCCACCGGTTGCATTATTAGTTGAAGACCATGAGCCGGGCGTACCTGGAAAACTAACCGTTTTATTACAATTTGCACAAATTGCCTGGTAGATAACCCCGCTTTGATCGAACCGGCTTGTACCGCCATCCACATGATCTCCAAATGTGATAGGACTATCTCCCACCGGATCATCCTGACCAAAAAAAGTTCCATACAACTGTGATGAAGCATCTTTCTTTAATACAATAAAATAAAAATCACTTCCTGAGGCATCTGATACCGATTTGATTGCGTCAGATGTAACAGGCATATTCCGGGTGGTAGAATTATTAAATCCAAGTTTATAATCTGCCTTGCCGCCCCAGCCTGACACATACACATTTTCACATCTATCTACAAGAAAAGCAGTAGGAGAAATGTTTGGGAACGGTGAGCCTGTGCCAAAAGTTGTTGAATAAATATATGCACTAAGATTAGGATCTATTTTAGAAATGAACTGTTTTGAATTTGCAGGTCCAAATGTATTTGCATTTACTACCGGCCAGCTTCCTTCTGTTGTACCCATTACATATACATTGCCCGTTTTATCAGTTTCTATTCCATATATCTGATCGGCTTGGCCTGTACCGAGATAAGTTCCTCTCACGGCTGTTGACCCATTGTTACTTAATTCTACAATAAATCCATCGCAAGGGCCGCCGGAATAGGTTGAACTAATTACCCCTAATGAAGAAATGGATGTAATGTTATTACTTGCAGTGCCCCCTGCCACATACAAATTATTATTATTTCCCAGAGCTAATACATAGGAAGCATCATCCTCAGTACCACCTAAATAGGTGCTCCAGATAATTGCATTACAATTTGAATTGAGTTTTAGTACAACTCCATCCTGCTTACCACCTAAAGTTTTTTGAACTGCATTTGATGTAGCCGGAAAATCATCGGATTGTGTACACGACGCAACATAAATATTTCCTGCTCCATCAATTATTACTTCGCTTCTTGCATCATCGCCATAATTTCTTTTTAAAGATTCCGTTCCTCTTTCCTGATTAGATATATTTACTCCATCATTACTTCTTCCGCCAATTCTCATTGAGCCAATTAAAGCATTGCCGGCAGCATTTAATTTTGTAACGACAATATCCATCATCCCGCCTCCCACTGCGGTAACTGTAGTAGGATAATTAGCAGAATTTGTTCGCCCGGCAAGAATTAAATTTCCCTGAGGATCTACAATAAGACTATGTGGCTGCTCATCTCCGCTACCTCCAATATAAGTTGCATATACACGTTTTTTCCCATCAGGAGTAAGCTTCATTATTGCAATATCTCTTTCACCACCGGCAAAAGTTGTTTGATATGCACCTAAAGAAACCGGAAAACCATTACCAAATGCAATCCCCCCGGAATAAAAACTTCCATCAGGACCATAAGTAGCTGTAAAACCCCAGTTGTCTGCAGTACTGCCTGTATAGGTAAAAAATACTAAAGTTGGATCAATAATAAGCGTACTCTTATCGGAACGATCACTTACCTTAAATTTTACTACATCATTCTTAATTACATATTTGGTTTCAACTTCTTTGCGTTGATTATTTACAACCTGATAACTGTATGGAAAAAGTTCTTTATTATCCCCGACAGAAGTTTTTATAACAAGCTCTTTATTCTTTATAGTAAGTCCATCAGCACCCTTATATTGCAATGCAATCTTATTTACATCCCCACCGGGATGAACAATAATATCATATTTTAAATGAGTGCCTGCATCCGAATAATAACGCACATCAATATTTGGATAAACATTTTTGTAAGTTAAACCGCCATAAATTTTACAATCACCTGCCCATTTGCTTTTATCGTTACCAATAAAATAATTATTTACTGAAGGCAATGCCTTGTCCGGAATGATTTCAGGATTCTCATTAGCGCCTACAAATTGCACAGTATAAGCATGGGAATGAAGTACCGTTTTTTCAAGTGCTGAAGCTGCAGTATTACGGATATGATTTTTATGGATAAGCCTTTCCATATCTGCAGGATTATGTTGTAAAACAGTAAACCCTTTATTCTGCAGAAAAAAAGCTCCGTTTCCTGCATTGCTCATAAACTTAACCTGTTTATCCCATTGCCCCTTGTTCTCAATAAACTCAGTTTGAGAAAAACCTTGTCCTGTAGCAAATAAAATTACTATTAAAGAAAGGAAAGAAAATTTAAAAAATTTCACTGAGAAATTATTTTTTATCAATGTACGAAATTTTAAACCTAAAAGTTAGCAAGAGGAACTGAGCAGGATTAATCTTAAACCAGATGCTAAATTTACGAAACAAAGATTACAGAAGTTTTTAAAACGCTGGCTGCTATATTCAATTTAATACCTCCTTAACATTCACGAAATTTTGCTCCAAATTGTTTTGCCCTTCTGCAATTGAAGGAAATTCTTTAACCGTGAATTTTCCGTTGACCTCAATTCCGGATCTTTCTCAATTATATTTTCCGCAATATTCTTAGCTTCTTCTATTAACGCTTTATCATTAACAATATTGGCAAGCTTAAAATCAAGTATCCCGCTTTGTTTTGTTCCTTCAATATCGCCCGGTCCACGCATTTCCAAATCTTTCTCAGCTATTTTAAATCCATCATTTGTTTCACACATTATCTTTAAACGTTGCCTTGCTTCATTGGATACTTTGGAAGAGGTTAATAATATGCAAAAGCTTTTTTCGCTGCCCCTTCCCACCCTGCCTCTTAGTTGGTGTAATTGGGGTAAGCCAAACTTTTCTGCGCTTTCAATTACCATTACAGAGGCGTTTGGTACGTCCACACCCACTTCTATCACCGTTGTTGAAACCATTATCTGAGTTTCTCCTTTTACAAAACGCTGCATGTTCGCCTCCTTTTGCTTAGCCTTCATTCTGCCATGTACCATGCTTATCCAATAGGCAGGCTCAGGAAAAAATGCTTTTACTTCTTCATACCCTTTCATTAAATTCTCAAAATCCATCTTTGCAGATTCTTCTATTAATGGATAAATAATATATGCTTGTCTTCCTTTTTTTATTTCATCCTTTATAAAATCCATTACCTGCGGCCTTTTATATTCATAACGATGAACGGTAGTAATAGGATGCCTTCCGGGAGGCATTTCATCCATAATACTGTAATCAAGATCGCCATAAGCTGTAAGAGCAAGTGTCCTCGGGATCGGTGTTGCCGTCATCACTAATATATGCGGATGAACTTCATTTTTTTTCCAAAGCTTAGATCGCTGCTCAACGCCAAACCTGTGCTGCTCATCTACAATTGCCAATCCCAGATTTTTAAACTGAACTGTATTTTCAATAACGGCATGTGTACCGATAAGGATATGCACTTCACCTTTTTCACACATTTCCAAAACTTCTTTTCTTGTTTTTGCAGAAGATGACCCTGTATGCATCTTCACAGTAACAGGCATATCTTTTAAAAGCTTTGTGATGCTTTTATAATGTTGTTGTGCTAAAATTTCTGTTGGCGCCATTAAACAACTTTGAAAACCATTATCTGCGGCTATCAACATGCTAAGCAATGCCACCATAGTTTTTCCGCTGCCTACATCCCCTTGCAAGAGGCGGTTCATCTGTTTGCCGCTGCCTGCATCTATCCGTATCTCTTTTAATACTCTTTTTTGTGC
>JAYVEA010000072.1:0-16409 GCA_043749085.1 Chitinophagales bacterium | reverse complement strand
AAGAGAGCACAATATGGAGAAGAAATTATTACCAGGCTTTCGCAACTGCTTACAGAGAAATATGGAAAGGGATGGTCTAAACAACAACTGCTGCATTGTCTACGCAGTGCGGAGACTTTTAACGAAGAAGAGATTGTCTACGCAGTGAGTAGACAATTAAGCTGGACACATTTAAGAAGTATAATGTATTTGGATGATGAACTAAAGCGCCGGTTTTATATTGAAATGTCATCACACGAAAGATGGAGCAGCCGCCGGTTAAAAGAAAGAATAGACTCAATGTTGTATGAGCGTACAGCACTATCAAAAAAGCCCGCAAAACTTATTAAAAAAGAATTAGAGGTTTTAAAAAATGAAGGACCGGTTACAGATGTTTTAGTATTTAAAGATCCATATTTTTTAGACTTCCTTGGCTTGCAGGACGTGTATAGTGAGAAAGACCTTGAGTCTGCTATCATTGTTGAATTACAAAAATTTATTACAGAGCTGGGAAATGATTTTGCGTTTATAGCAAGACAGAAACGTATTACTATAGATGAAGAAGATTATTATATCGATCTGTTGTTTTATCACCGGGGACTTAGAAGATTAGTGGTGATTGATTTAAAACTTGGAAAGTTTAAAGCAGCTTATAAAGGACAGATGGAACTGTACCTGCGCTGGTTAGAGAAGTATGAAATGCGCCAGGGTGAAGAGCTGCCAATAGGCTTGATATTATGTGCCGATAAATCAGACGAGCATGTAGAATTACTAATGCTTAACGAAAAAAGAATAAAGGTGGCAAAATATCTTACAGCCCTGCCGCCAAAAGAAATATTAATTGAACGGTTAAACCAGGCTATTGAAATTGCTAATAGCAATGAAAGGCTAACAACTGCATCCACCATAATTGAAGAATTAAATTATTTACCGGAAAAAAAAATTTTAGAAATTGAATTTAAAGCAGGTAGCGTATATCAATATTTAAATGTGCCTGTTTCTGTATGGAATAAGTTTAAACAATATATTGAATCAGGTGGATCTGCTGCTGCTTTTATTAATATTTATATAAAATCAAAATATGAATTTCAAAAACTAAAACAGGAGAATTAAATTCATAGTAAGTAGCAATATATTATGACAAACTATAGTAAGTTCTGTTTGGCAGCAGTTATTACTGCATTTCCGTTTACCATATTTTCACAGGCAATTTTTTCTTTGCAGAACGCCTCTAATCATTTACCCCGGCTTTATGGTAAAAAGGAGAATGTACATTACCTCTGTGTTACAGCCGGCGACAGGCTTTATTCTATCGGCGACCAGGGAGGTAATTTTCCTTCTGTGGGTTTTCATGTACCGGGAGAAATGGGTGGCATCTGGCAGCATCCAATTAAACTGCTGGATGGTTTTCGGTTAACCATTAATGATAGTAAGAACGGGATTACTTTACATGCAGATACCTGTGATCGCTTTGTTACAAATTCATTCACCACCCAATACATTTATAACTTTCCGCAACAGCATCTTTCAGTTAAGAGGACCCAGTTTGTGCCGGATGGCATGCCTTTACTTGTTGTAGAATATGCCTTCACAAATAATGACAATGCTGATAAATATCTTACTATACAACTGGCAGCACATGTAAACCTGCGGCCTGTCTGGCTCGGTGAAAGAATTGGTATGATAGACAGTACCGATGCAATGCTTAACTATGATAAGGAAACTAAAACAGTCTTTTTTAAAGACAATAACAATCCATGGTATGCAGGCATTTCTGCAGAAGGTGAGCATGTAAATTTTTCCGGCACGCATCCATCGCCTTATCCCGGCAAAGGCATCACAGGTGACCTCTCTGCTTTGATACATGTTGCAAAGAGAGCCACCACTTTTTTACGTTTCTATATTTCAGGGTCTGTAAAAAATACAGAAGAAATAAAATTAAATATTGCGGGGGCAAAAAAAATGTTGCCTCAATTGTTCTATGCAAAAAAACAACGGTATCATCAATTGGAAAAAAATGCACAGATCGATATTCCTGATACTGCTTTACTACAGGCATATCAATGGGGTAAGTACGCTAGTGACTGGCTGGTAAGGGATGTACCCGGATTGGGAAGGGCCATGAGCGCAGGTTTGCCTGATTATCCATGGTTCTTCAGTAACGACCAGGCAGCTACTTTTCCTGCATTAACCGGAACCATTCAACCGGATATTTTCTTCAGCTCATGGAAAATGCTGAAACAGTTATCGTACAAAACAAACGGCAATAACGGCAGTATTATTCATGAAGCATCTACCAATGGCGTGGTGTATGCAACAGGAAGAATGGAAGAATCGCAGCTGCACATTATTACTGCCTGGGATATTTTTAAATGGACAGGGAATATGGATTTCCTAAAAATAAATTATGAACACGGAAAAAAATTATGGAAGTGGCTGCAGGAGCATGATACCGATCACAATGGATACATAGAAGGCTATGGCGGTGTTGAGATAGAAGGCCTTAATGCAGAGATGCTGGATGTGCAGGTAGCAACACAACGTTTTTTGGAAGTGATGGGAAACATGGCCGGTATTTCAAACGATAAAAAAGCAGCTATACTTTATCATCAAAAAGCGAAGCAACTGAAAATAAATATCAACCGTGACTGGTGGGTGCCCGAAGAAAAAAGGTATGCTGATTTTATATCATCAAAACAAAAAGCGATTGACATAATTGATTCGGCGCTTGCACACCGTGTTCATTCGGAAAGAAATAGCTGGGCACTGATAAAACTAATTGGGCTAAAGCAATCCATTGTAAACAATACCTATACAAATAAAGGATACGTTGTGTATTATAATTCATCCGGCATAAGCCTGCTGGAAGAAGGGATAGCAGATACTTCGAAAGCTGTTGAAGCATTACAGCGCATTGGTTTTTTTGTAAATAAATATGGAATGTATATTTCAGGAATAGAAAGACCTGATGATATAAGTACAGATGAAGGCGCTTTTAAACATGACAGGGAATTTAATTACAACAGGGCTGTAATGCTTGTCGCCACCGGTAATCTTGCCATTGCTGCCTGCAGGTATGGAAGTCCTGACACTGCTCTTTTTTACATTCATACTATGTTGAATTCATTCAGCTTTGCCACACCTGGAACGATGTACGAGGTATCGCCTGATTACGGAATGTTTGTTCAGGCATGGAACATCCGCGGAATTAATATTCCACTGATCCAATATTTTTTTGGCATTGATCCGCAGGCTTACAAAAAGGAGATCAGCCTGCGGCCTGCTTTTCCTTCAGCATGGAAATATGCATCCATTAAAAATGTAATTATCGGTAATAATTTGCTTTCCATAAATTACCGCAGATCATCAACGTCCAAAGAATATATTATTAAATCTTCCCGCCCTCAGTGGACATTGAAATTTTATGTGGGCACTTATAGAACTGTTTTTTTAAATGGGAAAAATGTGCAGCCACAAAACGGTTATATTATTTTAAAAGGAAACATAAACAAGGTGCGGATCATTCCATAAAATTATAGGAACAAAAAAAGCCAGACCAAAGCCCGGCTCAATAAAATAATATAGTAAGACACAAAAATAAAGTGAGATTGCTGTAGCGTTTTGTTTCTTTGGAATGTACGTCTGCTATATTATGAGTACAAATGTAGCAGTATGAGTACAAATGTAGCAGCGGTTAAATCATTTTTAAAAAATCTTTCGCGGATTTAGTATCTTACAAAAGGTGTTTGCTCTAAGTATATCTTATGAAGCATATTTCACTATACTTCTGCTTTTTATTTTCGCTGTCATCTCTCACACGTGCACAGACAGTGGTTTCCATTAACATCAACAGCAGTATAAACCCGGTAACTGCAACTTTTATTCATGATGCTATTGAAAAAGCAAACAGGGAAAAAGCAACATGCCTTCTTATTCATCTTAATACTCCCGGGGGCTTGCTGGTTTCAACAAGAGTTATAGTTACTGATATACTGGGCTCGCCGGTGCCTGTAATTGTATATGTTTCACCGGCCGGCGCACATGCGGGTTCTGCAGGAGTTTTTATTACACTGGCAGCTAATATTGCTGCAATGGCTCCCGGAACCAATATCGGCGCTGCTCACCCGATAACATTACAGGGAATTCCTGATACAGTGATGAATGAAAAAGCCACCAACGATGCTGCTGCATTTATAAGAACGATAGCTGAATGGAGAAACCGTAATATGCAATGGCCGGAAGAAGCAGTGCGACAGAGTGTTGCTATTACAGAGAATGAAGCGTTGCAAAAAAAAGTTATTGACCTCATCGCTTCTAACGATGAAGACCTGCTTAACCAGGTTGATGGAAAAACAATTCAGCTAAACTCTACACAGGTAATATTACATACAAAGGGTGCCGCTATTGAAGTATATGAGATGGGACCATTGGATAAACTGCTTAATTTGCTGAGCGATCCCAATATTGCTTACATCCTTATGTTGATGGGAATGTTTGGGATAATGTTTGAATTATATAATCCGGGGGCAATCCTTCCCGGCATTGTAGGTGTTATAAGCCTGGTACTTGCATTTTATACAATGCATACTTTACCTATCAACTATGCCGGGCTTGCTCTCATTATTTTCGCCATTGTTCTTTTTATATTAGAGATCAAAATAGTTACCCATGGTCTGTTAGCGATAGGTGGCGTTATCTCATTATTGCTTGGCTCAATGATGCTGATAAGAGCAGGCTCATCACTTGAATTTGTAAAACTTTCACGCAGTGTGATCATCACTTCCACTGCGGTTACTTCTTTATTTTTTGTTTTTGTACTCGGACTTGGTTTAAAAGCCCAGCGAAGAAAACCGGTTACCGGCATTGAGGGAATGATAGGGTTGACAGGAGAGTCACTCGGAACGCTGACCCCTTTAGGAAAAGTACGTGTGCATGGAGAACGCTGGAATGCAGAGTCTGTATCCGGAAATATTGATGAGAGAAAAAAAGTTCGTGTTACAGGGATAAAAAATTTAAAATTGTATGTGGAAGAGGTTGAAGAGATTTAATAGTTTAATAGTTGTTAATAGGTTTAATGTAAAAAATAAAATTTAAAATTTAAAAATTAAAACATGCAACAGTTTCCTGCTATTACCGTCGTCATTATTGTTTTTGCGCTTTTGATTTTATCGAGCGCTATTAAGGTTCTTAGGGAATATGAAAGGGCTGTGATCTTCCGGCTGGGGCGGCTGATCGGGGGGGATGGTATCAAAGGACCGGGGCTAATATTCCTGATACCGGTGATAGACAAAATGGTAAGAGTTAGCCTGCGTACAGTGGTGATGGATGTACCCACCCAGGATGTTATCACAAGAGATAACGTTTCAATAAAAGTAAATGCGGTAGTATATTTCAGGGTGATAGAGCCGCAGAAAGCTATTGTTGGCGTAGAAAATTTTCTGATGGCAACTTCGCAACTTTCTCAAACTACCCTTAGAAGTGTACTCGGACAATCTGAGCTTGATGAAATTCTTTCGCAGCGGGATAAAATAAACGCTAAGCTGCAACAAATAATTGATACCAATACTGAGCCGTGGGGAATTAAAGTTTCTGATGTGGAAGTAAAGCAGATAGACCTGCCGCAGGAAATGCAGCGTGCTATGGCAAAGCAGGCTGAGGCAGAAAGGGAACGAAGGAGCAAGATTATTTCTGCAGAAGGTGAGTTCCAGGCTTCTCAGCGTTTAGCCGATGCTGCAAAAGTATTAGCTGAACAACCAAGTGCAATAACACTGCGTTACCTGCAAACACTTCGTGAGATTGCCACTGAAAAAAATTCAACTATTTTATTCCCTATACCTATTGATCTGCTGAAACCATTTTTAAACAACGATAAAAAATCTTCTTAAAAACTATTTAATCTAAAAAAGCCAAACCAAAAGCCCGGCTCTGATAAAACGATTAGTATTACTTCTTCATTTTACTGCTATCCATATTATTCATTTTTGGCGGCGGAGGTGGGGGCATCATCTTCATCATATCTTTCATATCCATAAAACCCCAGTGCTCCACAGCTTTGCCATCTTTAAATTTGGATACTTCAATGGCGCTCATATCATAGGGGCCTTTGGGCATTCCCATGCTGCCATCGCTGGTGCCGGTATAACGCATCCAGCTCATTACATAATCATCATCTGCCAGTTCATGAACCTTTTCCATTTTCATGTCTTTCATGTTTGCATGAATAAGATTCACCATGGCTTTAAGGCTGTCAGGCCCCTTCTTATCTCCCCGGTCAGTATGGTCAACAAAATCAGCAGACACAAAACTGTCTATCTTACTTACATCACCTATTTCAAAAGCTTTGCTGATAGCCTCAGAAGCAGCAATATTTTTTTGTTTCTGTTCGCTGCCTTTAGTACCTGAAGTGCCGGTATCATTACATGAAGTGCAGATGCAGAGCAATCCTGCAAATGCAACAAAGAATATTTTTTTCATAATAAAAAGGTTTTGGTTAAGGCTAAGGTAATGCACTTTATTAAATGTCCTGTTTGGAAATAAACGGGCAGGTATTCGCCAAATATCTACTGCCTGTTTAAAGCACACCTAAAGAATACTTAAAGCATACTTAAAGCATGAAAGGGTATGATAAAAATAAGCTCTATAGGGAATCAGGATTATAATATAAATGTTGAATTACTATTAAACTCACAAAATAGAACCACCTTAAACATTAACAACTATTAACTTTTACCGATATAACTATGGTAATGTTTCACTGTCTATGTATTAACTAAACACACAAGTATGAAAAAGTTATTTACAATTTTAGCAGCCGCAACCATCTTTGCAGCCTGCAATTCAAAATCAGATCTTGATACAAATAAAGATGTAGTGTTAACCGATACTACTAACATGTATAAAAGTAATGCCTCTACAGATATAAGCAATGCACAGGCAATGAACCCTGCGCCTGTACCACAACAGGCACCACAGGTACAAACAAGAACCATCATCCGTGAGCGTACTGTATATGTTAACAGAACGCCCCGGGTACCAAAACAAATTATGCATGAAGCAACCCCTGTTGACCCGGTTGTTACCGTACCGCAAACACAAAGTAGTACCGGTACAAATTCAAAAAGTTCAGGAACAACTATAGATCCGGGTGCAGGTACAGGTTCAACTGCAGGTACTGGTACCGGAACAACCACACCTACCACAACACCTGCAAAAAATAAAGGCTGGAGCAATGCCACCAAGGATGCAGTTATTGGTGGAGCAAGTGGTGCAGTGCTTGGCGCAATCCTGAGCAGGAAAAAAGTTACAGGTGCAGTTATTGGTGGTGTTGTAGGCGCTGCAGGCGGTTATATTTTCGGCCGCAAAAAAGATAAGTCTAACGGAAATTATGTAGAGAATTGATCTACAGTATATGGATAAAAAAATTAAATCCCGGGCTTCCGGGCTTTAATTTACCCGACTATGCTTACTTTATACAATAACCTATTGAAGCAGTAATAATATTAACAACTATTAACTTATACTATAAAACTATGGCACAATTTTATAGTATATACAATAAAAAAATAACAATGAGAAAGATAATAATGATATGTGTAGCCGCTTCGGTTTTTGCAGCCTGTAATAACCCGGACAAGAATTTGGAAACAAAAAAAGATGTAGTGGTAACCGATACTGCTAATATGTATAAAAGTAATGGTTCAACGGATACTGCTACAGTAAGTACTGCTACAGTAAATAATGTGGCGCCGCCAGCTGTTACCACAACAAAAACTATTACACGTACACGTATTGTATATGTTGACAGAACCCCTAAACGAATTAATCAGAATAATGTTCAGCACGCTCAGCCTCAGCAGGTAAATACTGTACCGCAAACACAAACTAATGCGGGTTCGGCGCCGGCTACAAGGTCAGGTAACGGCACAACAAACTCTACCGGAACAGGAACCAGCACTACAGGTACTACAACTCCTGCTTCAAAACCAGCAGATAAGGGTTGGAGTAACGCCAGTAAAGATGCAGTAATAGGTGGTGTTGGTGGCGCTGTGGGTGGTGCAATCATTAGTAGAAAAAAAGGTAAAGGAGCAATAATAGGTGGTATCATCGGTGCAACCGGTGGTTATATCCTTGGCCGCAAAAAAGATAAAGAAAAGGCGGATACGATAAAATAGCGGTTTACTTGAGGTAATATAAACAAATCCCGTATGAAGTAACATACGGGATTTTGTTTTTAAGTAATTTATTTTTTAGGTTTAAGCTCCTGTCTATGCGATGAGAACCAAATTAGTTTGCCATTCTTTATACCATTATCATCCTCAAAATATGCTGAATCTACTTTACCGTTCTTGTAAGTGTCTATTTCTTTGTACCATACATTTACATAATCAATACTGTCCTTTAATGAATGGTTTTTAAGCCACACATCCATAGTAATAGCAACAGTACTTATGCTATCTCTTACAGCTTTCCATTTAGGCATAAGCGAATCTGTAAGGCCGATAAATTTAAATCCATCCGCTCCGTAAACAGACATGCTGTCTCCCATGGTAGCTCGCAGTGCATTCATATCACCGGATTCCCAGTATTTATAAGTGTTTAGGGCCATCAACAACATTGAGTCAGGAACGTCGCTGTTGAAGTCAGTAGAATAGCTTGCTTTATAAGGCATTTCAACTGAGCTTGTAGTTTTACCGGTCGTTTTAGTTTCTTCTTTCGGGTTACACGAAACGATGAGTGCAGGAAAGGCAATAAGGATGAGAATGATCTTTTTCATTTTTGTTTAGTTTTGGTTTAAATAAAAAAATAGTTGCAGGTAGTATCTCGGAAAGGCAGCAGTTGAACCGAAGGTATAAATTCAAACGGGAAGATAGAGTATTTTTAAATAAAATATTAATGATTGGACGTATGTAATTTCCTGCTATATTTATTTAATAATTTTTTTTGAGGTGCGGATAAAAAATAACTGCGTAATAAATTTCATCGTGTTTGTGATCGCTTTGCAAATATTGAATATGAGCATTGATATTACTGCGGCGCAAAGCAATACTGCATCATCAGGAGATTATAATTATATAGATACTTACATTGAATACATTGCTGAGATAATTCTTAAATATGAGAATGCCATTCCTGAATCAAAACACAGGGGGCAAAAAGAATTACAATCACATAAACAGTTGCAGGTAATATGCCAGTCGTTATCTGTCTCATCATATGCTTCTTTACCTGGTGAATCTTTACTAAAAGTATATCCGGGTTATATAAACAAATACGCTTGTGAATTTATTAAGGAGGTCAATCTACCTCCTCCGAAATCTATGCCTGTGGCTTAGCTTTAATTTACATATCCGTAAATAAATTCAGATCATATTAAATGCACTTGGTAAACATGTTGCTCTGTGCTGTATTAATTTCTCCACCAAAAAATGAAAATAAAATGAAAAAGATTGTAATGGCCGCAGCCATAATTTTTGCAAGCTTAGGTTTTGCAACTGCTCAAAAAGCCCCAACAAAAACTACTGACAAAACTAAAATTGTTGAAAAGAAGACAGCAGCTACTGATAAAAAAATAGTAGAAAAAACAAAAGCAACCAATTTAAAAAAGGATGGAACGCCTGATATGCGTTTGAAAGAAAACAAAGACAAAGTAAAAACTACAACCAAGGTAGTTACTAAAAAAGACGGTACTCCTGATATGAGGTATAAAGCAAATAAGAAAAAATAAATTGTTTTTTATCGTTTTAAGCATCCCGATCTATCGGGATGTTTTTTTATTATATAACATGATCCTTCTTTAAAGAAGAAGTGTGTGGCAGTTAAAAATTTAATGATACCGTCCCTTCCGTTTACTGTCTTCTAAAAAGATCTGCAGAAAAATTTTTTGTTCCGTTCTTATCAGGTGAAGTGTGGGTGTAGGATTATCTTTCAAACGCCTGTTTACATAATATACCTGGTGCTCAAGCCCAAGCCCTACAGACCTGCTGATATTTAAAATGATCCTGGGTTTTAAAATACCGATAGAACTGGTGCCTTTTAAATTTTCATAATTCTGCAGCCAGTAATAATAACCGCTGAAGCCAATGCTTGCAAATTTAAGATTCAAAGTCTCTTCGATCTTTGCTTCCAGTCCGCCGCCAAAATTATAATCTCTGAATAGTGATGTGTCGGGTCCGAAGTTGGTATTATTAGCTGCCAGGGGTACAGCTGCAAAGTGAATTGAAGAATAAAGTTCTGATACTTTTAATATAGGGATCCTGGAAATAACTCCGGCACCAAACCCCAATGAACCCAACTCAAATATTTTATTATTCCAGTAATCAAAATACTGGAAGCCTCCAATCAGGGTTCCGTTTTCACCTTTAATAATATTTTTACCAAACAGCAATCCATAACCTGTAACATTGCCCAGTATTTTTTTTGATGATCCAAAACTTGATTCAGTCCTCAGTCTGAATACGTCAAAAGGCTTGCGGTGCCTTACTTCAAAAGGATCACCATAATCAAACTGCAAATTAATTATTGCATTGGTAGCGCCTGTACCAAATTTATTATTGTCATTTATTTTATGAATGCCACCGCTTATAGTGATGTTCAATGGTTCTTTTTGATAAACTTCTTTTGTAGTGTGGCGAAACATTTTCCCCTGTGTAAGCCTGTTGATCGCTCTTGCCGGATCAAGAACGCCTGCTAAGAACTCACGCCAAAACCTGTTGGCACCGGTAGCCCTGTCATCAAGAATATTGGAGCTGATGCGGTATAAGATCTCTCCTAAAAATGCTCCGCTGATGGGTGTATTAATGATATCATTTTTTGATGGATGTGTATTTTCGCCAAAATATTCCCATATAAGACTGCCTTCTACTGCAAAAGGAAATGATTGCCAGTAATTATATCCATTGGATCGGGCAATATTAAAATAATTATTTCCTGAATAGGGGTGGCCGATAAAGTTGACTCCAAAGTGATCATTGTCCCATTCAAATCCCGCTCTTAAATTTTCTTTCCATGTTTTTGCGCTGATGTTTGCAAAATCGTAATGAAAAAGGTACCTGTTAGTAGCCCAGTTGATCCCGTCAGCTACAATAACTTTTGCAGCAGGAATATACCATGGATGTTTAGGATTATATACGGGATCATCATTGAGCAGGTCGCCATATTTATTTTTGGGCCTGGTATCAGTTGAGGAATCATAAATATTTCTGTCAATGATCGGGGTATTGTCAGGTTTACCTAAGCCGGAGGTATCAGTAATTTTTAATGTAGAATCCGTATCCTGTGCATAGATCGAAGTAAATACAAAGATGAAAATTATAAATAAAATTATTTTCATGAGAGTTGTTTTGCTGTAAGGCTGCAGCAAACGTGCCATAATACATATTTTTTATTGATTTTGATCGGGTATCTTTCGTATTTCCTGATTTTCAATATTTTTTAATCAGGTATTATTTATCTTCAAACTCAATTTAAAAACCAGGGCTATGCACTTTGCAGAAATCTAAACATTGAAAAAATTACCATACCCGAATTATTAAAATAAATTATTATAAATGGAAAGAAGAAAATTTATTAAGAACGGTTCTCTTGCAGGGATTACACTTGCATCAATTGGTACTATTGCTTCATGCAATACGCCTGTAAAAGAAAATGAACCAGCTAAAATTGAAAAGAAACCAAATTCAGATGCTTCTGATTTTGTTTTAAATGAAATAACAATTGATGAACTGCAGAAAAAAATGCAAAGCGGAGAATATACTTCAAGATCAATTACACAATTATATTTAGACCGCATTGATGCAATTGATAAAAAAGGTCCCGCAATAAATGCTGTGATCGAATTAAATAATGATGCTCTCAACATTGCTGATAACATGGATAAAGAAAGAAAAGCAGGAAAAATTCGCGGACCACTGCATGGCATTCCTGTTTTAATAAAAGATAATATTAATACCGGCGACAACATGATGACAACGGCGGGCGCTCTTGCGCTTGTAGGAAATAAAGCTGCTAAAGATGCTTTTATTATAAAGCAATTAAGAGAGTCGGGTGCTGTGCTTTTAGGAAAAACAAATCTTAGTGAATGGGCCAATTTTAGGTCAACAAGATCAACCAGCGGATGGAGCAGCAGGGGCCTCCAAACAAAAAATCCTAATGTGCTTGACCGCAACCCCTGTGGTTCCAGCTCGGGCTCAGGAGCCGCAGTGGCAGCCAATCTTTGCGCAGTGGCTATCGGTACAGAAACTGATGGATCGGTTATTGCGCCGTCTTCATTTTGCGGAATAGTTGGTATAAAACCAACGGTAGGATTATTAAGCAGAAGCGGAATCATTCCTATTTCCAAAACACAGGATACTGCAGGCCCTATGGCAAGAACAGTTAGAGATGCTGCCATATTATTAGGCGCATTAACCGGAGTGGATGCAGAAGATACCATTACTAACAACAGCAATGGAAAAGCACAAAACGATTACACGCAATTTTTGGATGCAAATGGTTTAAAGGGAAAGAAGATCGGCATAGAGAAATCTTTTTTAAAAGGACATGAAGGTGTGGTTGGATTATTTAAACAAGCAATAGAAGTTTTAAAACAACAAGGCGCAACCATTATTGAAATTGAATTGCTGAAAGAAACAAATAAGTTAGGCGCTGATGAACTTATTGTTTTGAAATATGAATTTAAAGATGGTGTCAACAAATATCTTTCAACAGCAAACCTTGCCTACCGGCAGGCAGGTGCAAAAGTAAAAACGCTGGCTGATGTGATCGCTTTCAATAAACAAAATGAGGCAACCGCAATGCCCTGGTTCAAGCAGGAAATTTTAGAAAGCTGCGAGGAAAAAAAAGGGCTTGATACGAAAGAATATACAAATGCCGTAGCGAAAACCACAGGAGTAAGAAAAATTATTGATGATATGATGAAGCAATATCAACTGAATGCAATTTGCGGTACCAGTATTGGCTATGCAGGCTTAATTGATCTTGTGAATGGTGATTATGATACAGGATTTTATTTTTGTCCGCCGGCTGCAATGGCAGGCTATCCGCATATTACAGTGCCTATGGGTAAGGTACATGAATTGCCGCTCGGACTTTCTTTTTTTAGTACTGCGTATGATGAACCGGGAATTTTGAAAGTAGCCTATGCTTACGAGCAGGCAACAAAAAAAAGAATAGCGCCTAAATTTAAAAATTCTCTAATGGGATAACTCTATAAAACTATTTATAAAACAAATGGTTAGGCATATTCTTTACCCTGCGCTATTATTATTTTAACCCACAGAAGATACTGAATATCAGCAGATAAGGTAGGATTGTGAGAAAAACATCTTCTTAAAATATAATACAAATACCAATTCTGGCACAGTTTTCTCATTATATAAAGTAATTAAAACTAAATGTATGAAAAAGATATTCTACTGTTTTATAGCTGCTTCAATTTTCACAGCATGTAACTCTAAAACAGATTTGGACACCAAAAAAGATGTGGTACTGACAGACACTTCCGGCATGTATAAAAGCAATATAATGACTGACACAGGAAGTGTGATACAAACAACTACTTTAAAGGGAAATATGGCCGCTGCTAATAAACCTGTGGTAATTAATAATTACTATAATACAACACCTAAAAGTAACACTACCAGAAGAACAAGTTCAGGTAATTATGCAAGTTCAGGTGGTTCTGGATCCTCACGTAGTGTAGGTACTACCACAACAACCCGGAGAAGAGGCTGGAGCCATGCGGCAAAAAATGCTGTGATCGGTGGTGTTGGTGGGGCAGTAGTAGGGGCAGTAGTAAGCAAGCATAAAGGTACAGGCGCTGCAATTGGTGGAGTAGTCGGTGCAGCGGGGGGTTATATTCTTGGCAGATCTAAAGATAAAAAAGAAGGCCGATACTAAAGAAAAATTAAAATAGAATCAAAAAAGATCCATGTTTTAACATGGATTTTTTTTGTATTTAATTATATATGATTATGACCTTACATTTGCTGTTCTAAATTAAAGATATGACAGCAACAAAAACTTATGCAGCACAAAGTGCAACATCACCATTAGCTTCATTGGAAATAGAAAGAAGAGAGCCTAAGCCACATGATGTGGAAATTGAAATTATATTTTGTGGTGTTTGTCACAGCGACCTTCATACAGTTCGTAATGAATGGGGTGGTACGATGTATCCATGTGTGCCCGGTCATGAAATTGTTGGCCGTGTAACCAGAGTTGGGGATCATGTTAAAAAATTTAAAGCCGGAGATCTTGCAGCGATTGGTTGTATGGTTGATAGTTGCCGTGAGTGCAATAATTGCAAACAAGGTTTGGAACAATATTGTGAGAACGGTATGGTAGGTACTTATAATGGAAAAGAAAGAGATGGAAGCGGTTATACATTCGGCGGATACAGCAAAAGAATTGTTACGCATGAAGATTTTGTTTTAACAATATCTGATAAACTTCCATTGGAAGGCGTTGCACCATTGCTTTGCGCAGGCATCACAACCTATTCTCCATTGCGGCACTGGAAGGTTGGTAAAGGGGATAAGGTTGGGGTAGTAGGCCTTGGCGGTTTAGGACATATGGGTGTAAAGCTTGCTGTATCATTCGGTGCAGAAGTTACCATGCTTAGTCATTCTCCATCAAAAGAAAAAGATGCCCAGAGGTTAGGCGCTCATAAATTTCTTTTAACATCGGATAAAGAACAGGTAAAATCTGTTGCCAATTATTTTGATTTTATCCTTGATACTGTTTCTGCAGAACATGATTATAATATGTACCTGAATATGCTGAATACAAATGGAAAGATGGTTTGTGTGGGAGCGCCGCCAACTCCGGCACAGGTACCGGCATTCAATCTTATTTTCCAAAGAAGAAGTTTAGCCGGATCACTGATAGGTGGTATTCCTGAAACACAGGAGATGCTTGATTATTGTGCAGAACATAACATTGTATCAGATGTTGAAGTAATAAATATAAAAGATATTAATGAAGCTTATGAGCGCATGCTTAAAGGCGATGTGCGTTATCGGTTTGTAATTGATATGGCAACATTGTGAGTTGAGAGTTGTTAGTAGTGAGCTAATACACTAATATTTTTTTGCTCTGTCATATTGTTCCGGCCATGGAATATCTTCATTCAATTCTCTTGCAGCATGCAGGGGGAAATAAGGATCACGCAAAAACTGTCTTGCTAATAAAATAAGATCAGCCTGGTTATTTCTAAGAATTTCTTCTGCCTGTTGTGCTGTTGTGATCATACCAACAGCTCCTGTTAGAATTCCTGTTTCTTTTTTTATTTTTTCAGCAAATGGTACCTGGTACAATGGTGCAACAGTTATTTTTTGCGAAGAAATATTACCACCTGTTGAACAATCTATAGCATCTACCCCTTTTCCTTTTAAGATAAAAGCAAGCTTTACAGACTCATCAATTGTCCATCCACCTTCGATCCAATCTGTTGCAGATATACGAACGAATAAAGGATATTCTACGGGCAAAACTTTTCTTATTGCATCAACAATCTCTATTAAAAATCTTATCCTTTTTTCAAAGCTTCCGCCATAGTCATCATTTCTGAAATTGCTTAGTGGAGATAAAAATTCATTTATCAAATATCCATGGGCAGCATGTATTTCGATTACTTTAAAGCCTGCCTGCAATGCTCTTTCCGCTCCCATGCTAAAATCTTTTATTGTTTGCTTTATATCTTCTATGGTCATTTCTTTTGGAAGTTGATCAGTTTCTTTATAACCCTCTGCACTGGGGGCTAGTGTTTGCCAGGCACCTTCATTTTTTTTAAGAGGCGCACTTCCTTTCCATGGTATATGATGACTTGCTTTACGGCCTGCATGCGCTAATTGAATTCCGGGAACTGCTTTATGAATTTCAATAAATGCGGTTATTCTTTTAAGAAAATTTATGTGTTCATCTTTCCAAATGCCAAGATCAGAAGGTGTTATTCTTCCTTCCGGTGAAACTGCGGTTGCTTCTGTAAAAACAAGACCTGCGCCACCAACAGCCCTGCTACCTAAATGTACAAGATGCCAATCGTTAGCAAAGCCGTCTTCACTTGAATACTGGCACATGGGAGAAACAACGATCCTGTTCTTTAATTCAATGCCTTTTATTCCTAGCGGTTCAAAAAGTAAAGCCATAAATTTTTTTATTGAGTACACAAACTTCCATCCAATTATTCAATTTATTATCTCATAATTTTACTGAATGAAAAAGCGACAATTAGGGAATTCAGGAATACAAGTAGCGCCACTTGCTTTTGGTGGTAATGTTTTTGGATGGACGATTGATGAACAAACATCGTTTAAATTACTGGATGCATTTGTTGCAGCCGGATTTAGTTTAATTGATACTGCAGATAGTTATTCAAGATGGGCTCCCGGAAATAAAGGTGGCGAATCAGAAACGATTATTGGTAACTGGAT
>JAYVEA010000071.1:0-5564 GCA_043749085.1 Chitinophagales bacterium | reverse complement strand
CTCTTTTCCATCAAAACTTTTCCATTTTATTAATGATGGCATACTTAATTGTTCGGGAACCAATCCTCCCATTTCACTTTCCGTCCACCTTTCTGATTTACCATTGGAAATATCAACAACAAAAACATCTGCAGCTGCACGAGCTGAACTTATATTAATGGCTACATCTTTATTGTTGCTGTGAAAAGCAGGTGCGCCATACACCCCTTGTGGTAAACCTTCAACTTTTTTATATTGATTATTATCAGTATGCAGTAAATATAATTTAGACTCACCTGCTTCGTTTGTTGTAAATACAATATGTTTTCCATCTTTTGAAAGATCAAACACATCTACATCCCATGGAATTGAAGTAAGATATTTGATCTTCTTTGTTGCAATATCCATATAAGCCAGCCTGCTGAATTCATTATCCTTATCTGTAGTAAAATATATCCCTTTACCATCTTTACTAAATCTTGCACTTCCATTGGTAATGCCTCCCTTGTTGCGGTCAGTTAAGGCAGTTTTATTTCCTGAAGCAACATCAACTATCCAGTAATAAGATTCGTTTGCAGAAATATATTCACCCACTAATAATTTTTTATCATTTGCAGACCAATCTAAAACGCTCCATCCCCCGCCCGTTATTTGTAATCCCAATTTGTCCGAAGAAGGATTTTTAGGATCCATAACATAAATATCCCTGTCCGCACCATTACGTCTTGTAGAACCATAAGCGATCCATTTCCCATTGCTACTCCAAACCATTCCTCCGTTCTGTGAACGTCCGCCATCAGTAAGCATTGTGACATTTCCTGTAGCAACATCATACCTGTATATCTGTCCAAATTCATTTCCACCCACATCTTTGGTAAATAAAAAATAATCACCGTTAACGGGCTCATAGGTAGCGCCGGTAACTGCATCATCGTAAAAAGTAATTTGTTTTCTGGCACCTAAGGGCATTTTTACAAGATGTAATTGAGGCACATTGCCAAACCTTGTACTTATAATCATATTACGTTTTACGGGATGCCAGTCTGCAAATGCTGCAGCCCGGGATTCAGTGTATCGTAACAAATCATTTTTTATAGATACAGGAATATCAGGTATACCCTGAGTTATTAAATTAGAATTGGGTGTTATTACATCTTTGTTTTGAGCAAGTACAACCTGGATGGATAATAATAAAACGAAGAAAAATTTTTTCATGCTTACAATTTTATCTGGAATGAAGATATAAAATATCATGTTTAATTATCTTTTAAAAAATAGATGTTAAAAAATTTGGTATAAATAAAAAAATTGTTTTCCGTCATAGCGAAAGTTCTACGCTGATTGCTGAATTAATAACACCTTTTCATTTATAATTTAAAAAAATCTGTTTATGAAGAAACTCTCAGTTATTATTATAATTATTCTTGTATGCAGCACACTCTTTCTTTCTCAATGCAGTGATAATAAAACGGGTGAAACTACTAACCAAAAAGATACAGTACTTGTAGGAAGCAAAAGTAACGGCGGTTATGAAAGCCAGGTTAAGTGGGGAGAGCACCTTGTAACTTCTATTGGCTGCGGTGATTGCCACACACCAAAAAAAATGGGACCTCATGGACCGGAAGATGACAGTACATTACTGCTTTCTGGTCATCCGGCACATATGCCTGCGCCTGATGTAGACAGAAATGCAATGGAAACCAAAGGCCTTGTAGTAACACAAACGCTTAGTGCATGGGTTGGCCCCTGGGGAATTTCTTATGCGGCTAATCTTACTTCTGATACAACAGGCATAGGAATGTGGAGCGAAGACCAATTTCTTATTGCCATTCGCCACGGCAAACAAAAAGGCCTGGCAAACGGGAGAATGCTATTACCGCCAATGCCGTGGCCATCATTTGGTAACCTTACAGACGATGAACTGAAAGCCATATTTGCTTATTTAAAATCTACCAGGCCGATCAGCAATATGGTTCCTCCTCCGGCACCACCGGTGGCACCGCACAAAATGTAAAATGCTATTATATATACAAAAATGGTCTGGCAATAAGCCGGACCATTTTATTTTCTGCAGTATGGAGGTTACGCTTAAAATTTTACTTACTGTGCAACCTCTCCTTTTGTAAAAGGCTTTTTAAATACATAATGATAAACCTGCGAATTAGTACCGATGGTTATTGGAAATGCATTAACCAGCTTCCATCCCTCTTTTCCCATATAATTCAGGGCATCAATTACTGTATTAAATTTTTTTAATTTTCCTTCGCCGTTTTTTAGCCTGTTATCTTTCCATATACTTCTTTCTTCACCATAATCTATATCAATTGTTACCTTACTGCTTAGCAATCGCGGCGTTGCTACCACTTCAGCATATTGCTCCACCTTATCTGCGTCGGTTTGAGAAAAAGATTGTATGATGAAAATAAAATAAGGATAATTGTGATAATATTTTTCATGTTTAAAATTGATTGTTTAAAAATTATAATTAATAAATAGTTTAGGCAAATTACAAAATGTTTATAATAGCTTTTTTTAGGTCAGCCGGTTTTAACTAATTTTATATACCCATAAATTTTAGTTTTATACATTTAATCTTAATTATGAAAAAGAAATTTTTTATTACCATTCTTTTAATTTCAGTGATATTATCAGCCAAATCTCAAAACAAACTAACTGCAGATTCAGTTATGGGAATGGTTGCAAAAGGAAAACTCTATACCCTGGTTTTTTTAAAGTCAGGCAAAGCAATACCCACAAAAAGTCAATCTGCACAGCAAATGCAGATAGATCACCTCACAAATTTATTTACAATGGAACAGCAGGGGAAAATTTCAATTTTTGGACCTGTAATCAATGATATAAAACTGCGTGGAATAATAGTTTTTAATTCAACAGATAAAGAATACATAAAAAAGGAATTGAACAATGATCCTTATGTAAAAGCCGGCTATTTAAAATATGAATTGCTTGATTGGTTTTCTATACCCGGACAAAGAATTGCCCGTTGATACTAATTTAGTACTCATCAGGTTGCACGTGTAATTATATTACCACTATAAGTTGCATACTTTTGCAGCGATGAAAAAAAAATATCCAATAGAAAAGTTACTGGCCAGATTAAATATTGATTCGCTTAATAAAATGCAGTTGGATGCTATTGAGGCAATTGAAAAGAATGACAATGTAATTCTTCTTTCCTCAACAGGTTCAGGTAAAACACTGGCATTCTTAATTCCGGTTTTGCAAAAGCTTGATGTTGACAATAAAAAAACACAGGCAATGATAATTGTTCCATCAAGAGAACTGGCATTGCAGATAGAGCAGGTGTTTAGATCTTTGGGTACTGATCTTAAAATAACGTGCTGCTATGGCGGACATTTAAGAGAAACAGAAGAAAATAATTTAGTGCAGCCGCCAGCTATATTGGTTGGCACCCCAGGTCGCATTGCTGATCACATACGAAGAGGAAATATTACTACCGATACAATTGAAACATTGGTGCTGGATGAATTTGATAAATCTCTTGAGTCAGGATTTTGGGAAGAGATACGTTTTATTGTTGAATCATTACCATCTATAAAGAAAAGAATTTTAACCTCGGCCACCGAAGCGGTGGATGTTCCCGATTTCATTGGTCTGACCTCACCGGAAAGACTTAATTATTTATCAGGAAGTGATAAAGAAACCCAATTAATTATTAAAACAATCTTATCACCCGAGAAAGATAAATCAGATACACTTTTCAAACTTATTTGTTCAATTGGCAATAAATCTTTGATCGTGTTTTGCAACCATAGGGAGTCTGTTGAGCGAACCAGTGATCTGTTAACACAAAAAGGAATTGTAAATGAATTTTATCATGGCGCAATGGAGCAACAGGAAAGAGACAGCGCCTTGTGTAAGTTCAGGAATGGAACAGTGAATGTACTTGTTACAACAGATCTTGCTTCCCGTGGGCTTGATATACCAAATATTAAATACATCATTCATTATCACCTGCCGGCAACTGAAGAAGTTTTTATTCACAGGAATGGCAGAACAGCAAGGATGGATGCAGGAGGAACATGCATATTGATCTTATCTGCTGAAGAAAAATTACCGCCGTACATAAAAGAGAATGTTGAACAAATTCAGCTTCCTGAAAATTTATCATTGCCTGAAAAACCAAAGTGGTCAACCCTTTTCATTGCTGCAGGCAAAAAAGATAAAGTGAATAAAATTGATGTCGTAGGATTTTTATCCAATAAAGGGCAATTAAAGAAAGATGATATCGGCCTGATAGAAGTAAAAGATTTTTTTTCATTTGTTGCGATAAGGAAATTAAAAGTGAGCAATGTTCTGCAACTGATAAAAAATGAAAAGATCAAAAATAAAAAAGTGAAGATCGAGGTGGCTAAATAAATAATTTTAAAAAGAGTAAATATTGGCACAGAAATCGTTCATATTTCATACACTAAAAAATAAATTTATGAAAAAGTTAATGTTATTCAGTTTGCTTTTTACAATTATGGTTGCTACATCCTGCTCAGATAATAAGATCAGCGAGGATAAAGTTCCGGGTGCAGTTGTAACTAATTTCAAAGCAAAATATCCTGCAGCAACTGATACAAAATGGATAACCGAAAAAAGCGATGGCAAAACAATTTATGAGGCGCAGTTTAAAAGTGAAGGCAAAGAAATAGAAGCTGAATTTAATGAGGATGGCAGTTTTAAGAAGGAAGATTAATTCATGAAACAAAGTATTGCGCACATTGCTTTAGTTGTGCATGATTATGACGAGGCCATACAGTTTTACACAGAAAAATTAAATTTCACTCTTATAGAAGATACTCCGCAGAGTGAAACAAAAAGATGGGTGCTGGTGGCACCACCGGGTTCTGATGGATGTAATTTATTATTGGCAAAAGGAGTAGGTGATGAGCAAAGAAGCAGGATAGGTAATCAAACAGGCGGACGTGTTTTTCTTTTTTTAAGAACCGATAATTTCTGGAGAGATTATGAAAACATGAAAGCCAAAGACATAACTTTTATAAGAGAACCAACCGTTGAAGAATATGGAACAGTAGCCGTTTTCAAAGACCTGTATGGTAATCTTTGGGACCTGGTAGAATTTAAAAAATAATCCTTAATTCACATATAAAAAATTAAAAGCTCCTGAGCTAATGCACCAGGAGCTTTTAAATGCTTAATAAATTTATTTACGTACAGAGCTAAGATCCTTGCGGATTTTAGAAATATAAGTTTCATAGCTGGTAGTGATCTCAGGTAATAATTTTAGCCTGCTATCCCACATTGCCTGGCCATATTCCTTTACATAAGCAGTTTGAAAATCCTTTGCCATATTAGGAGCAAAAGTATTATCCAGTTGCTTAAACCCATCTTTAAGATTAGTTACTGTAACAATTTCGGGACTTGACCCTGCCCATAATTTTATATAAGTATTATAGCTGGAAGGACTGTTAATTTTATTATTTACTGCTATCCCTCTTTTTATTTCAGATATTAAATCAGCTGCTTTGCCTGGTTTTAAATGATATATTGTTGTTATAAATTTATTAGCCATTACATTACCGTTATAGCTTAGT
>JAYVEA010000070.1:0-5602 GCA_043749085.1 Chitinophagales bacterium | reverse complement strand
CCATCAACCCTGAAAGCAGCAGCAGTAACAGTTCCTGTAGTTGCAGGTAGTGTTACACCACTTGTACTGGTTCGTGTTCCGGCAGGTGCCAGAATCACCGTTCCGCCTGTAGCAGCCTGTACTGCTATATTTCCAAAACTCATATCTGCCGTTTTTGATAAAGTTATGGGTGTAACAATAGTTGCAGTAGCAGTTGCAGTTGCGGTAGCCTGCGAGTAAGATTTCGAAGTAAATCCTGTAATAAGGATTAGCAACGCAAGTAGTTTATTCTTATTCATTTTTAATTGATTTCTTGGGGGTTTTACTGTTGTTCAATTGCTTTAAACGGAGGAATTAGAATAAAATTGTATTCAACGTAGTAAATATTCTACACAAGTAAACATTTTTACAAAGCAGCAGTAAAAAATTAATAAAGCTTCAAAAACGAATGTTCAAATGTTTCGTGGATTAATTATAATGAACTGTAAAGAGAAGAGGATTGATTGAAGTATAATAACCGGGAGCCTGTATTGGTGGTATTGTAAGGGTAGCGGAGATAGATACAGTTTGATTATATTTATCCTGCTCATTTATAGGCAAAATAATATTAAACATATCAGATTGAATAATTTCATTTCCAATTTTATTTTTTAGCACCACAGAAGAAGAAGGAAGCGTGATTGCATATGTATAATTACTTCCAATTATATCAAAGGAAAAAGCCTGGGTAAATTTGCCTGTCGGTATAAAACTGCTTTTTCCATTAATACTTTTTGAATTTAAGTTTAATGTTCCCGGATTTGATGCAAATGAAAAGTTATTAAAATTAATATAAGATGAACTTATAGTACCCACTAAATCAGTAATGCTGGCTGATATTGTTGCATTAGCAGTTGATTGTCCCAATAAATTTATCGTTAAAAACTGTACAAACAGAATAGCGCTCATTCTCTTAATAAGTAATAAAGCCATAGTTGATTTTTATTATTAAAAAAACTATGCTTTTCGAGGGATGATGGAATTGTAAACCTGTGGTTTTTAAAAATGAGGAGTAAAGGAAGTGAATATTTTAAATGGGGGAGAAGTAAAAGTAACAATAGTTTTTAATAAGTGCAATACATCAATAAAAAACCTCCCGTTCCCGGGAGGCCTATTTTCAACCCTTTGAAAATAGAAAAACACTTTTTTCAAATCAGGTTATTAATATCTATGTTTCAAATAGTTTTTCTAAAAATTATATTCTTTCACAAATCAAATAAATAAGATAAGCTTGATTCTAATTTAACCTTAATTATAATTAACTGTTACATTAAAGTTTCCGGAAGTGTAAACACCGCCAACCTGAGCCGCAGCAACAGTTAAAGTTGCACCTACTGAAATATTTTGTGTGCCGGAATTTAATGTTCCGGTTCCCGAAGGATTACTGGTGAATGAACTGGCCGTCATAGTTTCACTCCCAGAAGCACGGGTTAATGTTGCTGTTGATGGCAACGTAATAGCATAAGTATACGATGCTGTTCCATCAACTGTAAACGCAGCAGCAGTAACAGTTCCTGTAGTTGCAGGAAGCGTAACACCGCTTGTACTTGTTCGTGTTCCGGCAGGTGCCAATACCACAGTACCACCTGTTGCCGTTTGCACTGCTATATTACCAAAACTCATATCTGCGGTTTTTGATATAGTTATGGGTGTAACAATAGTTGCTGTAGCAGTAGCAGTTGCGGTAGCCTGCGAGTAAGAGGCCGTAGCAAATCCTGTCATTAAGATTGCCGTAGCAATCAATTTGTTTTTGATCATTTTTTCTAAGAATCTTTAAGGTTAAATTTTTAAATGAAATTTATTATAAAAAGTGTTGATGCGATTGGTTAATTATAGTTTACAGTTACAGAAAAATTGCCGGAAGTATAAACGCCTGCCACTTGTGCTGCAGCTACAGTTAAAGTTGCGCCCACTGCAATATTTTGTGTGCCCGAGCTTAATGTACCTGTTCCCGACGGATTACTGGTGAAGGAACTTGCTGTCATTGTTTCAGTCCCCGATGCACGGGTTAATGTTGCGGTGGATGGAAGCGTAATTGCATAAGTATACGTTCCTGTACCATTAACTGTAAAAGCAGCAGCTGTAACAGTTCCTGTAGTTGCAGGAAGCGTAACACCACTTGTACTGGTTCGTGTTCCGGCAGGTGCCAGAACCACCGTTCCTCCTGTAGCAGACTGTACTGCTATATTTCCAAAACTCATATCTGCGGTTTTTGATATAGTTATGGGTGTAACAATAGTTGCTGTAGCAGTAGCAGTTGCGGTAGCCTGCGAGTAAGAAGATGTAGAAAAGCTCGTAATAAGAGCAAGGGTGGAAATAAATAAACGCGTTTTCATTTTGTGGATTTGAGGGTTGAAAATTAAAATTTGTTTTAAAATATCTCTAAATGTCAAAAAAAGTAAAAGTGCGATATAATTAGGAAGAAAAACGTGTGAAATTTGCTCTTAGTTAGGGTAAGAGTACTCTCTGTTAGGGACCGTAAAATTACTATACGCTCTTGGAATATGCAAGCTTTTTCTAAAATATATTTTTAAAAATATAAAGATGGAGTAAAAGTAATGGGGAAACACAGATGATTTGAAGGGACTAAAATAGTGAATACCTGCTAACCATGAGATGGTTAAATATTATCCAATTTGGATCAAAAGGTTTAGAAAAAGAGAGATCATCTAAAAAAAAATCAATTGCCAGATAAATTAGAATACACGATACCCTCCTATTCTATAAATATCAGTCTTAGTTCCATCATTAAAACTATTATAGATCATACCAATATTTTTTGCAAACCATCTTTCCTCTGTATAGAAGGGTGTGGCAGGCGCAATGGTTAAAAAATATTCATACCTCATCTTTAAAATATCAGATGAAGTAACACTGCCAACGGTTGTTGATGTAATTACTTTTTCAAATAATGTCATCTTAATATATATTGTAAAGGAAGTTCCACCTGATGATCCTACCATATTAGGAGAATTCCAGGTTGTGCCCTGCGCAACATTATCTTTAAGAAAAATATATTCTACATTACCACCAGTGCCGGCATCAAATCCAAAAAATTTCTCGGTATTAAAATTTTCATAGTATAACCCTGCTCCCTTTCTATAAAATAATGAATCAGGGTTACCGGAAGCCGGTATGTTATTTATTGTAAAAACAGTGTAAGTGTTTCCGCTTATAGCTTTTGAAGCAGGACTAACCTGAACCTTCAATGAGTCAGCAGGTATACCACCTTGTAATCCATAATCCCAAAATGAATTTACTGTTGTTGGAAAATAATCAGTTACAGGTGGAAGTGTACCCGGCAAAAAATTAACTATGAAAGTACAACTGCTGGCACCGAAGGTAACAGTGAAGGTCTGATTACCTGAAGTAGCAGGTGTTCCTGTTCCATTCAAAATTACGGTTTGCACACCTGTTGCTGCAAATGTTCCTGTTTTTGAAAAACTAACACCATTTAGTGTATTGGTTGATATTGTATAAGTTCCGGGAGTTGCTACGGTTACAGTTACTGTTACAGTATTTGTAGAGGTAAGTGTTATTCCCTGTGTATATGCCCCATTTGGGCTAAGCGGTGTACAAACTCCTACAGATGCTCCCAGCGTTCCTGAAGCGGTACCTGTACCACCACCACCTGTGCCATTAAAACTTAAATTTATTCTGGAAGTAAATTTACCAAGTGTAAGCAGTTTTAGAGCTCCGGTTGAATCCTGGGATACCCCGGAAAAAATTCCTGTTACATTATTATTCCCGATAGCAGTAATGGTTACAATAAACTCTCCTATAAACTGATCTGCCTCGTAAATGGTTTTCGCCTGTGTATAGTATTGGAAATCGCTTTGGAAAAGAGATGCTTTATAAGTTCCTACAGTAAAACTATCAGTTGCATATAAATGTAAGAGAAAATTCTGCTGGCCGTCTGATGATTTACCGATGAGATTTAAAGTTTTTGTACTTCCCGTAGTTCCTATATTAGCAGAATCAATATTGCCTGCATATAATTTGGTGCTATCATTAAATTGCCATGTACCTGCAGGTGTTACTACTCCCTCTAAACTATATTCTTTTTGGCAGGAGAAAAATAAAGCAGCCAGTAATATTATAAGAGAAGAGATTTTTAGAGTTTTCATTAATATTTTTTTAATAATTCATTATGATACCTGCACCTCATCATTTACAATGGCGCCGGTTTCAACTGTATGATGGTTTGTATCTGTTTTCCGCTGCCCGAAAAAACGCTTTTGAAATAATAAAATTGCAATTACCCCTGTAGAGATAGAAGCATCGGCTAAATTAAATATTGGCCTAAAAAATTCAAACTCTTCTCCGCCCCAGATTGGCACCCACGAAGGAAAATGTGCATTTCTGATTATAGGGAAATAAAGCATGTCTACTACCTTACCATGAAAAAATCCTGCATAGCCATGCGCAGGAAAAATTTTAGCAACATTCAAAAAAGCTGTACTACTTTCTTCAAAAATAATTCCATAAAACATACTATCTATCAAATTACCAAGAGCCCCGGCAAAAATCAGAGCTGCACAGGCAATAAATCCAGGATGATATTTTTTTTGAATTATTTTTTGAAGATAAAAAACGCCAAATATTACTGCTGTCAATCTAAATAATGTAAGGATCATTTTGCCCCAATCACCACCAAACTTCCACCCATAAGCCATGCCTTCATTCTCAATAAAGTAAAACCGGAACCAATCACCTATAACAGGATGTGATTCACCTGCATGATAATGTGTTTTTACAAAGATCTTCAACACCTGGTCTGCCAATACCACTAAAAAAATAATCAAAAAAACATTCCTTCCTTTCACGTTACAATATTAAGCTGTAAATATAGCAAAAATGGTCAATGGTGAATAGTGAATGGTGAATAGGTATAGGTTGAAAAACGTTAATTTTTTGTTGATGAATTAATCATTGCAGTTAACATTTTAAAACATCTAACCATTGCTTCTCCCAAAATGTCAATGGGAATATTTTTTAAGTAATTAAGTTCATAAGCAATATCAATTGCAGCATCTATTTCAACAACAGAACCTCTTGAAACTTCAAAATATCTTTTTCTTTCAATTTCGGATTTTCTTGAAGCACCTTCTGCAATATTAAGATGCACTGATAAAGCTGCTCGTCTGATCTGCGATATCATTCCAAATTTTTCGTCTGCAGGCAATTGTTTACTTAATTTATAACATTCCAGAACAAATGATCTGGAGAACTTATATAAATCTAACTTTTGATGATTAAGCTGTAAAAACATATTTGTTGATTTTAAAATAAAAAATCTTCATTGAACATTCATCATTGACCATTCACTGTTTCATTCTTCAAAATAAATTCTTTTAACCCTTTGCGATACCCCGGTCATTATTTCATACGAAATGGTATTGCACCATTTTGCTATTTGCTGAATTGGTAATTGCTCGCCAAATACTAGTACTGTTTCACCTTCAATACAATTTATTCCTGTAACGTTGAGCATTGTCATATCCATACAAACATTTCCCACAACCGGTACTAATTTATTTTGAACAAGCATTTTTCCTGCACCATTACTTAATGCTCCTGGATA
>JAYVEA010000069.1:0-5605 GCA_043749085.1 Chitinophagales bacterium | reverse complement strand
CCCTTTATTTTTCTTGATGAAATCTAACAGGTTGTGAAATTCAGGTCGGTTAAATGTTTTTGCGCTGTGGTCATCCTGAAAGTGCTTTACAATTTCATATCCTTTTGCTTCGCAATGTTTTTCCAAACGTTGCTGCTGATCTCTTAAACTGTAGCCCTTCTCAGCCTGTTCATCAGTTGATACTCTTGTGTAAATGATTGCAGTTTGCATCTTTCTTAGTTTTTTGAGTTGAGAATAGTTGATAATCCAGGTCGCCTAACCTGTAAAGCAAATCCCTGATTTTGTTTACTTGTTCATCTGTATGCGTTACTCCATTTTGCTGTAAAATTTTTTTACACGTTTCTAAGTTTAACATTTAAAAATTGCTAAACCGCTAACTCAGGGAACACCTGTTGTATTAGTTTTTTCGCAATAAAAGGGGAACACCCTTTTTTTATTTACCTATTTTCTTTTTTTTCGTTCTAACTATACTTGTTATTACACCATCATCTCTTTTCCTGATAGTAATTTCTTCGTAGCTTTTTTCATTCAGTATGTCAAATACTTTTTCCGTTACGTTTCGTTCTGTGCCTTGTACCAAATCAATTTTACCGTTACGGTATTTAATTTCTACTCTTTCATAATCTCCAACCCTTAGAAATGCAAGCAATTCCATTTCATCTACATTAACCGGCAGTTCAGTAGTGAATTTAGGTTTCAGGTCAACATTAGGAAATAGTGCCTGCAATATTTTGTTTAAGTTTATCTGCAAATGGTTTTCAACACCGAAAAATTGACTTGAAATTTTGTATTGTGTAAAATTTGCTGGTACAGTAACTCCATCTTTAAAAACAAGCAACAATACTGGCATTTTATTTCCGATAGCAAATGCCGTATAAAACTCTAAGAATGGCATTGAAACTTTACATTCTTTAGCCATGAAAGACAAACTTTCTTTAGCAGTTTTTATTTTTTCTAAAGACAATCCAAACTCCCGTACTTCCTGAATGATTTTTAACCATAAGGCATCCATTATGCTAAACCTTCGCCATTCCCTTCCTTCACGTTCTCCGGTTAGCAAACCCTGCTCTTCCCAACTGTTTAATTGACGATATGTAACCGTATTTAATTTCACATTCCTGTCTCTGCTATTCAATACCTTTGAAATCTTATTGTTTTTTATGTCTTTAAAATATTCATAGAACCCAATGTCAAATGCTTCGTTTCTGTAAACTTGTGATACGTCTACTGGTTTTTTTGCAGAAGGTTTATTAGTTGGCATATTTGACAAAAAGAGGAGTACACAAATATACAAAAAATTATACCAACTGGTAAGATTTAATATAATTATATTTATTTTTTTACACTAAATTTGTCCACACCAACATTACAAGATGTATTCAAAAATACTTGACAACTCAATTCCACAATACGAATTAAAAACCTTTATAGCTGATTTATTAAAATCGAATCGTTTTACAGAAGTTGCAATTGCTACTGGCTATTGGGATTTACCTGGTATGGTGGATATTTACGAAGAGCTATCAGCATTTCTATTGACCGAAGGTGTAAAGTTTCGTTTGTTGTTAGGTGAAGAACCAAATGTAAAGGCATACCAATTGGTTAACCCTGAAAAAATTGACCCAAATTTTCCGTTAAAGTATTTAAAGAAGGACCTTGAAGCCTTAGAACTTCAGCCAGAGTTTCAAAAAGTTTGCGACCTGCTTTCAACATATCTAAACAAAGCTGATGGTAAACTTCAAATTAAAGTTTACAAAAAAAATTTCCTTCATGCTAAGTGTTACATCTTTGGCTCGGAACAGGAAAATGCGATAGGCATTGTGGGCAGTTCAAACTTTACCAAACAAGGATTATCAGGTAATTTAGAATTAAACGCAGTAGAAGATAACAATGCTACCGTTAATTACAGGCGATTAAATGTGCAGCAGCATCCATCTCATCGTAATTGGTTTGAAACTATTTGGGCTGAAAGTGAGGATTGGAATCAAAAACTTAATACGGAGATTTTAGGTCTTAGCCAGTTTGGTAATCTTTCATATTCCCCTTATGAAATATACATCAGAATTTTATACGAAATCTATGGTGATGATATTGAAATAGAGGAAAAATTAAAATCAGAAGAAGCATTCCAAAAGAAAAATGAACTTACTGTTTTTCAGGAGGAAAGTGTTAGGAAGGTACTCAACAGGTTGAATGATAAAAGAATTGGAATGTGTTTAGTTGGTGATAGTGTTGGTTTGGGCAAATCATACATTGCAAGAGATATTATCGAAAGGATAGGTTATTATGAAAGAAAAAATGTAATTATTGTTTGCCCTGCATCGCTTCGCAGCGATTGGCAAAAACACATGGCAGAATTAAATGTTAATGCCTTAATCTATTCAATTACTGAGTTCGCAAATGAATCCAGTTTTGAGCAAATTCAATCAGATCTATATCATAGAAAAAATAACAGCAATGATGGCAATGCCATCCATCTATTAATGATAGATGAAAGCCACAATTTGAAAACACAGGGCAGTAAATCTTTTCAAAATATTTTACAATTAATTACAGACCGTAATTATTGCAATGATTTACCGAAAGTTTTAATGCTTTCAGCTACGCCGGTAAATAACGGGGTAAAGGATTTAGCTAATCAAATTCTATTAGCAAAAGGTGGGGATGGAAAATTTTTCACAGCCTTGGGAATAGAAAGCATTGAAGGATTATTTGGGCATACACAAAGAGAATTTAAGAAAAGAGATAATGAAGAAGTGTTTGGCGAATTATATCCTATTTTAAACAAGATCATGGTTAAGCGTACCAAGCACCAGGTGAAAAGGGATTTCCCTGATGCTATGCTGAATGGTAAAACAATTATTTTCCCGGAAGAAAAATTAGTAAATGAATTATATGAATTAGACAACAGGGCTGTTCGCAAAACAATTAGTGAAGCATTAAATCAATTAGAAAAAACAAACGAATTTTTATATGATGCTTTTACTCTTGATTTTACTGTTGCAGAGGAAGAACAGCAGGAAGTAGAAGGGGTAATTGAATTTTTTAAAAGTTTTGATACTCAAAAAAGAAAACGCATTAATCAGGCAGAATTTGAATCTGTATTTCACTTTATAGATAGGGCAATTAAAAATTTGAAATTAACTCCATATAGTTATTTAAGTGAAAAATTTGTGCGTTCCGAACATGAAGAAATACAAGCCAATGCACGTAAAAATTTAACAGGTGTAATGAAAGTTACGTTGTTTAAGTCGTTCGATTCTTCTATTCATACATTTAGAAAACGAATTGAGAAATATGAGACTTTCCTATCCAATTTTGAGAATTTGTTTTTCAAACATAAAAAAGTAATCCGTACTGATGTAATTCAAAAAGCAATTTCCAGGCAGGAAGATGAATCTGATGAAAGTGTTATTGATTTGATTTTGGAAGAAACAGAATTGTTTAAGCAAAGAGAAGCAAAGAAAAAAGAAAGAGACCCATTATATTTTATTAAACAGCCTGAAATTGTTATTGACCTTGATGCTTTCAATACTGAAAACATAAAAAACTTTATTCAGCAGGATAAAGAAATCATTACCCTGATAAAAGAAGTATTGAGCAGTATAAAGTCCGATACTAAGCTGGAAAAATTAAAATTTTTACTTCGGGAACTAAAAGGACAAAAAATATTAATCTTTTCTTACTTCGCTACAACTGTTGATTACCTTCAAAAAGAATTGAGCGGTGATTTTTTAAATGAGGTTGAATTATCAAAAGACCAGATTGCTTTTCTGAAAAGTAAGAATGGAAAAGATAAAACAGGCTATGTTCAACGCTTTTCGCCTGTAGCTCAGAGACAAAGTATTATTGATGGTAAAATAAACGGCAAACCTGAGTTAATTGTATTAGTAAGTACAGATGTATTAAGCGAAGGTCAGAACTTACAGGACTGCGGCATTATTATAAATTACGATTTACATTGGAATCCTGTAAAAATGATACAGCGCAACGGACGTATCAATCGTTTAGGCTCTGAATTTTACGAGGTTAAAATTCACAACTTTTTACCTGAAGGTCAATTAGAGCGTTTTTTAAAACTGATAAAACGCTTACAGGATAAAATTAGAATTATTGGTGGAAGCGTAGGTATTGACAGTAGCATTTTGGGTGAACAAATTACAGATAAGCAATTTGGTTTATTAGAAGACATTTACTCAACAGATCCCGACAGGCAGAAACAAGCCATTGAAGAGTTAGAAAGAGAAAATGATTTGGCATTTGATGAATTATTTGAAAACGACCTGAGAGATTTTATTAGAAAAGCCACCGATGAAGAAAAAGAGCAAATGCAGCAAATGAATTTAAATAAATGGTGTGCTATACCTTCATTTATAGGGCAAAATAAAATGTTAGTGTTTAACATTGGGAAAGGTGAATTTGAGTTCGTGCGTACAGATGGAAGCAGGGTAGAAAAAGAAGCGAATCAATTGAAGGCATTAAAGCAAATCCGCAGTTTTGATAAAGAACGAAAAATAGAAGGGCTTACTATTGATGAAAAATCACAACTCATACAAACTGCCAAAAAAATATTTGAAGCAGAGACAGCTTTTCAAACAACTATTGAAGGCACAGACCTTTCAGAATTTATGGGTGTAAAATCATCTGCCGGTAATGGTTCTCTGGCTGCTGCCAAACAAACTTTGCTAAATTTATTACACGATAACTCTGATCGCTATTCTACCGATAATATTAACCGTATGCAAAATTTGCTTACAGCTAAAAATTTAGCAGTAGATAATCGCTTACGTTCTTATTTAAAAAAATATAACAACCAAATTGATATAGACTTTTTAGACAGTTTAGCCATCCTGAGTGTAAATCTTTCAAAAGCTGAAATAGTACGTCATAAGCCAAAACCTATTATGTGGTATGGGTATCACTCCAAAGAATAATGTGATTTATAGTACCAAACCCTACCCACAATTATGTTTTTAAGTATTTGCAGAAGATGATGTATCTGCGAATATAAATTTCTATATTCGCAGGTAACTTTACAAGGCATTTATGGACATAAGCCGTTTTAAGGCAGGAACACTTAAAAAACAATATGGTTATAACAGCTTTTTACCTGAGTTTGTTAACCATGATTGGTTGGTGAGTGATGCCAAAATAAATAACTTATTAAGCAAAGCTGACAGGAAGTTAGGGGAGCTCAATGCCTTTTCACAACTTATTCCTGATGTGGATTTTTTTATAAAGATGCACATCACCAAAGAGGCTACTAAAAGTAGCCGAATTGAAGGAACGCAAACAAGTATTGAGGATGCACTCCAAAGTGAAGAATATATTACACCGGAGAAAATAGATGATTGGCAGGAAGTTCATAACTACATCGAAGCAATGAACTTTTCCATTGAGCAATTAAATAAACTTCCACTTAGTAATCGTTTGCTAAAGCAAACTCATAAAAAACTTTTGCAAGGTGTAAGAGGCAAACATAAACTGCCTGGGGAATTTCGTACAAGCCAGAATTGGATTGGTGGCTCATCATTAACAGATGCTGCATTTATACCTCCACATCACACTGATTTACCAGACCTGATGGCAGACCTGGAAAAGTTTT
>JAYVEA010000068.1:0-5643 GCA_043749085.1 Chitinophagales bacterium | reverse complement strand
CCACCATAAAAATCATCATTGAAAATCGGATGACCGATGAGTTGCATGTGCACACGTATCTGGTGCTTACGGCCTGTCTCAAGCCTGCACTCAATAAGGGTTACATAATTAAACCGCTCCAAAACTTTGTAGTGTGTTATGGCATCTTTTCCATACTCGCCATCAGGGTAAGCAGTAAATAATTTTCTAAAGCGCTGGTGCCTGCCAACATGTGCTTTTATTGTTCCTTCATTATCTTCAAAATCTCCCCACACCAATGCCATGTATCTCCTGTGAACGGTATGATCAAAAAATTGTTTGGCAAGATGCGTCATGGCTTTCGGATTCTTTGCGATCACTAATAAACCCGTTGTATTCTTATCAATGCGATGCACTAATCCAAATCTTGATAATTCATTTTCATCAAGATCAGGGTTTTGTTGTTTGAGATACCAGGCAACACCATTTATTAATGTTCCGCTGCGGTTGCCGCTGCCGGGATGAACTACAATGCCTGCAGGTTTATTAACCACCATCACATCATCATCTTCATAAACGATGTTGATCGGTATATTTTCAGGAATGATGTCAGTTGTTTCAGGAATGCGGCTTTCATAAACAACAATTTTTTCTCCCGGCTTTATTTTGTGATTTGATTTTACAGGCTTCTCATTTACCAACACTCTTTCTGCTTCTATTGCCTGCTGAATTTTATTTCTTGTTGCGCCTTCAATGCGGTGCATTAAAAATTTATCTATGCGTAAGGGTTCCTGTCCTTTGTCAACAACAATGGTAAGCCGCTCAAATAGTTCGTCGGTTTCTTCCGGTAATTCTTCTTCTATGTTTTCGTCTTTCATAATTTATTTTTTACCTCATCCAAACCCATCTTCTTACAGAGAGGGAACTCGATTACCACTCTGCTCTTGCAGAAGGACTAATGCTAAGATCAGCAAAATCTCCTGCTGAGTATTTATGAAATGCTGTAATGGCTATCATTGCTGCATTGTCTGTGCAATATTCAAATGGAGGAATGAAAGTTTTCCATTCCAACTGGTTTCCCATTTCTTCAAACGACCTTCGCAACCCGCTGTTGGCGCTTACCCCGCCTGCAATGCAAATATTTTTTATTCCCGTTTGTTCAGCTGCTTTTTTTAATTTATTTAATAAGATGGAAACTATTCTTTGTTGTATTGATGCGCAAATGTCATTCATATTTTCTTCAACAAAATTTTCATTCTTCTTTTTTTCATTTTGAATAAAATAAAGAATGGCAGTTTTTAATCCACTGAAGCTAAAATCAAGATCAGGTATTTGCGGCTCAGGAAATTTAAATTTATTTGGATTCCCCAGTTGTGCATATTTATCAATTAACGGTCCGCCGGGATAGGGGAGACCTAACAGCTTTGCGCTTTTATCAAATGCTTCTCCTGCAGCATCATCCAATGTTTGTCCTATCACTTTCATTTTTAAAAAGCCTTCACACAAAACAATTTGCGTATGCCCGCCGCTTACAGTTAAACACAAAAAAGGAAATTGAGGTTTCTTAGCAGGGATCAGATTAGCCAGGACATGTGCCTGCATATGATGTACAGCGATCAAAGGTTTATCAAATGCAAGCGATAGTGATTTGGCAAATTGTGCACCTACCAGTAATGCGCCTATCAAACCCGGGGCCTGCGTAAAAGCAAAGGCATCTATAGAAGTGAGTTGTAAGCCTGCCTGTCCGTTAGGCAGGTTGGCAGTTGTGAGTGCTTCGTCAACTGCAGGAACTATATTTTGTAAATGCGCCCTGGAAGCCAGTTCCGGTACCACGCCTCCATATTTTTGATGAATAGTTTGATTAACGATGATGTTGCTTAATATTTTTCCGTCTCTGCAAACAGATGCGGATGTTTCATCACATGAAGATTCTATTGCCAAGATTGTAATCATACATCGAAAATTTTATTTTGACCTTATTGCAACAACCGGATCTAACCGTGCTGCAATAGTTGCGGGAATTATTCCTGCTAATATTCCGATGATGATACACATGGATAATGCCAGCGTTAAAATTCCTGCAGAAATAAAAACCGGGAAATTAAATACATTACTGAGTATAACAGTTAAAATATACACGAGGAATAATCCTATCATCCCACCCATTATACAAATGATGGCAGCTTCCAGTAAAAATTCCATTAAGATGCTTCTTTGCCTGGCGCCAATTGCTTTTTTTAAACCGATCATTGCCGTTCTTTCTTTAACCGTTACAAACATAATATTGGCAATGCCGAAAGCGCCAACAATAAGGCTGAGCAAGCCTATTGCCCATCCGCCAATATTTATACTTACAAAAACCGAACTAACCTGGTCACTAAATCCGCTAACGTCATTCAGGCTAAAGTTATCTTCTGTTTTAGGGCTCAACTTTCGTATAGATCTCATTGCTCCCTCAAGTTCATCTTTAAAAGCAACAGAGGTTACGCCTTCCTTCGCCATGGCCATGATAAAGGCATTCGAATGTTTTTGATCAAAAATATTCCTGATAAAGCGATAGGGTATCATGATACACTGGTCATAATCCCAGCCAATAAAATTTTTACCTTCTTTTTTTATCACCCCTATCACTTTTGCTTTTTTATTATTGAGTAGCACTTCCTTTCCAACCGCTAAGTCTGCCCTGATAAATAATTTTTCAGCATTATTAAATCCCATTATCACAACATTACTTCCTGCAAAAAATTCTGATGAAGAAATATAGCGCCCATACTGAATGATTATCGGTTGGATAAGATTTTGTTCTTCAGTGATTCCGTAATAGGTTACTCCCTGTAACACATTATTTTTATATTCAACATTCCCAATATTGTTTACGTTAAAGGCAAGATGGTTTGCCAGTTGGCTTCGCTGTTTTATGAATGCAATCTCTTCATACTTCGGTAGAGGACGGTTTACATATTTCCAATAAGGATAATCGGCGCCGCCTTTATACTCCCATTTATCAATATAAATTGTATTGGAGCCGAGGCCCTTAATTTCATTTTGAATATTCATTTCAAGACTGTTAACAGTAGCCAGCACTCCTATTATGCAAAATATCCCGAATGAGATCCCAATGAGTGACAATGCGGTTCTTAATTTATTAACCATAAGCTCCTGCATCGTTAGCCGGAAAGAACTACTTAAAATATTGAGCATAGTACGCATGCAACAAAATTACCAATTTGAATTTGCTTTGAAATTTCAAATCCAAAGTTTGAAACCCAATCACACCTATCTTTACCGCCAATTATTTTTTTTTGAAACCATCTCAATACAACCTACGTCTTCAAAAGATCATTACAGTGATCGCCATTGTCCTGTTCCTGGTAAAAATGATGGCATGGTATCTTACCAACTCTGTTGCTATTTTAACTGATGCCATGGAAAGTATTGTAAATGTGATCGCCGCATTGATAGGCGTTTACAGTTTATATGTTTCCGCAAAACCAAAAGATGAAGATCATCCTTATGGTCATGGTAAGGTGGAATTTCTTTCAGCAGCTGTTGAGGGAACATTGATAATGGTAGCCGGTATAATAGTGATCTATAAAGCAACTATAAGTATATTAATTCAGCCGCATGCCATTCAAAAACTTGATTATGGAATTATTTTAGTAGCTGCAACTGCGCTGGTAAATTTTGTTGCAGGAACCATATGTTTAAACATGGGAAGAAAGAATAATTCTCTTGCATTAATTGCCAGCGGTAAACATTTAAGAACAGATACATGGTCCACACTTGGAATAATAACAGGCCTGATACTTTTATATTTTACAAAACTGCTTTGGCTGGATAGTGTTGTTGCTATTATATTTTCGTTGCTCATAATTTATACAGGGTATAAAATTATCCGTACTTCCATTGCAGGAATAATGGATGAGGCAGATATTGAGTTGCTGAAAAAGCTGGTGACACTTTTAAATGCAAACAGAAAAGAGAACTGGATAGACCTTCACAATCTCAGGCTGATAAAATATGGAGGCACTTTACATGTAGATTGTCATTTAACGGTTCCATGGTATTTAAATGTTCGTGAAGCTCATAATGAAGTTGAAGCATTGGCTGCATTTGTAAAAAATGAATTTGGTGAAGCAGTTGAATTATTTGTTCACTCGGATGATTGCAGGGAATTTTCGTGCAGGATATGTTATAAAAAAGATTGTCTTGTACGGTTACATGATTTTGAAAACAGGGTAGAATGGACGATTGAAAATGTTTTAAAAGATTCAAAGCACAGGATACAAACTTTACCTAAAATAGTTTAGCAACTCCAAATGCGGCGGCAGCCGCAATAGCACCAATGAGTGTAACTTTTATTGCTCCCCAAAGAGCATGAACACCTGTCATCTTACTTTTAAAATATCCAAACACAAATAAACAAACCAATGTTGCTATCACAGAAATTCTCAATGCTTCTGTAGAATTTTTTATAAAGAAATATGGACTTAAAGGAATGATGCCGCCAACAATATAAGACACTCCTATATTCAAAGCACTTTTGCCTGCCCGTTTTGGATCAGGTTTTTCCAGACCTAATTCATACTTCATCATAAAATCAACCCATTGCTTTTTATCTTTTGCAATTTCTTCAGATGCCTTGTGTTGAACTTCTTCGCTCAATCCTATTTGTTTAAAAAAATCTCTTACTTCCTGCTTTTCTACTTCGGGCACTCTGTCCACTTCATCATATTCTCTTTTTAATTCACTGGCATAATGATCCTGTTCTGTTTGGCCGGCAAGATATCCTCCCAAACCCATAGCAATACTGCCTGCAGCAATTTCAGCTATACCTGCAATAACAATTATTGCACTATTAGCAACAGCACCGCTTAAGCCCGCTGCCAGTGCGAAAGGAACTGTTAACCCATCACTCATGCCGATTACAATATCCCTTAACACATTAGAACTTTTTAAATGTTCTTCATGATGGTGACCGTGCGAATGTTTTTGCATAATTATTTACTCATTTTTAAAAGGCAAACTGAAACAAAATGTTGACCCTTTGCCTTCAGCACTTTCTACTGAAATGGTTCCGTTATGTCGTTTTATTATTTCTGAAGAAATAAATAACCCTAAGCCTAATCCGGGAAAGGTTTCTTGTCCGCCACCTGTAACCCTAAAGAATCGTTCAAAAATTTTTGACTGCTTTTCAGCAGAAATCCCTATACCGAAGTCCTGAACACATAACATTACATGTTCATCCTTTACTTCAGTGGATACAATAATTTGGTTATTATCAGGCGAATATTTTATTGCATTAGAAATAAAGTTTGTAATCACTTGCCCTATTCTGTTCCTGTCACCATTTATTATTTTAATGCCCGCAGATCGCACATTTATTTCATGTGTGATCGTAGTTCGTTTCATTTCTTCAACTACTTCAGTTACCAACCCATCAAAATTAAAATTTTCTAATGTAAATTTTAATTGTTTGTTTTCAATTTTTGTAGCGTCCAAAAGATCAACTATAAGTTTTGTAAGCTTATCAACCTGTTTATCCATTCTTGCAAGAAGATCAACTGCTTGCCTGTTATCCTCTTTTTGAAATTTCATTTGCAGTATTTGGGTAAATCCTTTCAAACTTGTAACAGGCGTTTTTAATTCATGCGAAGCGATGCTTATGAATTCATCTTTTTGTTC
>JAYVEA010000067.1:0-16577 GCA_043749085.1 Chitinophagales bacterium | reverse complement strand
GGCTCCTGCAACAACTTTTGCTCACCTTGATGCGACAACAGTATTGAGCAGAAAAATTGCCGATCTTGGAATTTATCCTGCGGTCGATCCGTTGGATTCTACTTCAAGAATTCTTACTCCGCAAATTGTTGGTGATGTTCATTATGATTGTGCCAACAGGGTAAAACTAATTTTACAGCGGTACAAAGAATTACATGATATTATTGCCATTCTTGGTTTGGATGAATTGAGTGATGAAGATAAATTAACGGTAAGTCGTGCAAGACGTGTTCAGCGTTTCTTATCACAGCCTTTCCACGTTGCCGAGGCGTTCACCGGGTTGAAAGGTGTGTTGGTTCCGATAGAAGATACTATTCGTGGATTTAATATGATAATGGATGGAGAAGTGGATGAATATCCTGAAGCTGCTTTCAACCTGGTAGGAACCATTGAAGATGCAATTGAGAAAGGTAAGAAAATGATTGAAGCAGCGCAGGCGTAACCCCCATCCCCCTAAAGGGGAGAGACGAAGGAGATTATAACGAAGATTATGTTCTTTTTTTTTGTTACCTGCATTTGTTTTTTATAGCATCATCGTTGTGTCACTCACTTGTACCGCATACCTCAATGCAACTTTTATTGAAGCGATTAAAAAATATTATTAACTAACAAACTAAGTTCTCCCTTTAGGGAGACAGAGGGTATGACTTTAGAAATATTAACACCGGAAAGAAAAATATTTAGCGGAGAAGTGTATGGTGTACAGCTTCCGGGAATTGACGGTTCATTTGAAGTATTGGAAAAACATGCTCCATTGGTAAGCGCATTAAAGGCAGGCAAGCTAAAAATTTTAAAAGATAAAACTTCGTTTACGCATTATAGTATTCAAAGCGGTTTTGTAGAAGTAATAAATAATAAGGCTACAGTACTTGTCGAAGGTGCCACTGAAGAATAATTTCCCTCCAAAATAATTTCATCAGCCTACAACTCGTGGGTTTTATTTTACAAAAACCTTCCTGGTTTAAATCTGTCTTTTTAATTGTAAACAACTCCAGCCCGTAAAAGGAATAATAAGTAATAATAAAAAAGCCCACAAGTTTGCCGTGCTACAATACACAATTATGGTTATTGCCAAAAGATAGATTGGATAAAATATAAATAATAATCCAACCACAATAGAATCATAATGATCATTGGCCCTGTTCTTAATTGATAAAATTACAGGGTAATATAATGGAGCATGTAACAACCATCCAATGATTGCCGGAATAGATAGTAATAGCGTTTTTATTATGGGTTGTGGTACAAAGAATTTTTTTTTAATTTTTTCTTTATCCGAAGGCTCTGCTTCTAAAACAAGGCTCGTTAACTGGCTCTGCAATTTTGTATTGAATGCAGTAATTGCCTCACCTGCGGGCATAGCTTCATTAAAACTTTCTTTTTCAATTATATCTCCAAAATTCAGGATCATGTTTTTACCGAATATCCTGAATGAGCTATAGTTAATTCCAAGTGGAACTACTTTCAATGGTATCCCTTGTTGCCATGCATTTATAGATAATCTTGCGGTACCTTTTTTTAATGGACGTAAATGCCATTCGTTTATACATCTGCCTTCGCTAAAAATTAAAACAATCCCGTTTTTTTTAAAGATGTCAATGCAGGAAGAAAATGTTGTGTAATTGTGTTCAAGGTTTTCAGCACCCTCACTTATCCTGTAAACAGGTAGCATTTTTAAAGAGGTGAGTAGTTTGGTTATAAATGTATTTACAAACGCATCCCCTCTTGCCAGGGAATGAATTGGGCGCTTAAATAACGTAGCTAAAATAACCGCATCTAAAAATGAGTTAGGATGATTGGCAGCTATGAGCAATGGCCCTTCACTTTTCAGCCATTCTTTTTTATTAATAATTATTTTTCTGCAATAAAAATATATTGCAATTTTTGCAGGAAGTTTTAAAAGCCTGTACAGCAATTTTTTCGGAAAGATAATAATAACTGGGCTCTGGTGTAGACTCCTTTATGCCGGCAAACAAAACATTATTTGTTATTGCCCTTATATTCTACATAAATCTTTTTTCCATTTTTCATATAATATCTGCCGCCATTCGGACCTATATAAATAGCCTCGCCATTAGGCCCCTTCATTCGGTCATCAATATTATCATGATATTTAGCCAGCGCAGCTTTTACTTTCTGTTGTCTTTTATTTGCGTATCCTTTTTGCGCAAAGGAATTTACAGTAACCAATAACAGAACAAAAGCAATCATTAAATTTTTCATCTTTATTATTTTTAATTATATCAATTTAATTGTGGATCTATCGGAAAGTTAATCATCATTTCATAATCACCGCCTAAATGTTTTAGGGAATCTTTCCATGTTTCTTCAGGATTTTTGTGAAAGATAAGTTTTCGTATAGCATCTACGGTAAGCCAGCTTTTTTCCTGTAGTTCGCCATCTAACTGACCTTCGCTCCAGCCACTGTAGCCTATAAAAAATCTTATTTTATTAAAATCAATATCATTATTTTTTACATAAGAAACGAGGCTTTCAAAATTCCCTCCCCAGTATACACCATCCAATACTTCTTCCCCGCCGGGAATCAGATCAGGATATTGATGCAGGAAGTGTATGGTATCTTTTTGTACCGGGCCTCCATAGTAAACCGGAATTTTATATTCTTCTAATTCGGGGATCAGATCGCCTAAAGTTTGAGGATATTTTTTATTCAAAACAAAACCAAAGCTTCCTTCTTCTTTATGTTCACAAAGAAAAATTACACTCCTTATAAAATTAGGATCCTTTAAAAAAGGATTGGCAATTAATAATGTACCTCGTGCGGGTGAAATCATAATTCTAAAATTATATTTATTTCAGCAAGTGGAAATTGCTTTAGTAATATATTTTTCAATATTTTTAAAAGGTAATACTTAGTTAAAATTGCTTAATCGTCGCACACATTTTTTTTAAGGGTATCCGCAGGGTTAATTTTGTAATTCATGAAGAAAATATTTCCGATCATAACTGTTCTTGTTTTTCTTTCACTGGTAGGATTGATTTTCTTTCAATATTTGTGGATAAAACAGATGCTGTATGATAAGGAGCACCAGTTTGAAGAGCATTTAACAATAATTACCGCTACTGCAGGGATGGAACTGGTGGAAGAAAAGGGAAATTTATCTCCTTTTGATAACAGGAAGAACAATGATGTTCTTTCGCCCTTAAATGGATCTCTTTTAACTATTACACATAGTTTTAGCCGTGATGAAATACGTAGTAAAATAAAAAGCGCATTTGAGATGCATGGCTTAAAAGAAATACCTTTTGAATTTGCCGTAGGACCAATTATCGGCGAACAGGTTTTATCAGATAACTTCGCCATGCTATACCAGGATACTGCTAAGAATAAGTCTATTGTATATCCTTTGATCTCTCCAAGCGGCAGTATCTCCGAGGGTGTATCACCTGAAGAACTACTGGTAGTTGTTGTTCCCGATTTTAAAACTATTGTTTGGAAACAAATGTCATGGATGATTATTGCCTCTGTTTTATTTACAATTCTGATTTTTGCTGCATTTTTTATCACTTTAAAAGCGTTATTAAAACAAAAAAAATTAAGCGAGATAAAATCTGATTTTATTAATAACATGACGCATGAATTTAAAACACCACTGGCAACTATTTCGCTTGCTGTTGATGCTTTAAAAAATGAAAAGGTAATTCAGGACAGAACTAAGACAGAATATTTCTCAGGAATAATTAAAGAAGAAAATAAGCGCATGAATAAGCAGGTAGAAACAATTCTGCAGGCTGCCATGCTGGATAGACAGCAGTTACAATTAAATTTAAAAACTTTTCATGCACATGACCTTATAACTACTGCGGTAAATAATATGAAATTACCCGTTGAGGAAAAGCAAGGTAAGCTTGAAGTAAGTTTTGAGGCTACAGACGATTTGATATGTGCAGATGAAGTGCACTTCACAAATCTTGTAAATAATTTGCTTGATAATGCTGTAAAATATTCAAAAGACAACCTGGTGATTAAATTATGTACGCAAAATGTAAACCATAATTTTCGCATCAGGATAGAGGATAATGGCATTGGAATGAATAAAGAAACACTGCATCGTATTTTCGAAAAATTTTATCGTGCACACACAGGCAATCTGCATAACGTGAAAGGGTTTGGTTTAGGATTGAGTTATGTAAAAACAATTGTAAATGCACATCACGGAAAGATAAAAGCAGAAAGTACATTAGGTAAGGGAAGCTGCTTCACTATTGATATGCCGCAAAAAAATATAACCGCTCCAGATGTGTAAATTATCTTTTAACTAAGGGTACTACTAATTTTAATCCGCTCCATACATCGCTTACTGCACACACTTTTACGTCAACAAGATCATTTCGTAATGCATAATTTCTAATTACATCTTCTGTTATATCTGTTGGTATTCCTGAACTTTTTTTATACCATGATACCCAGATTATTGTTGTAGCCTTCATGTTTTTTTTTATTTTATTCATCCCTGCCTCAAATTCATTAATTGTTTTTACAAACAAATGGATGAAATCAGGCGTATCATTTTTTTTACAAAGTTGAGAAGAAATATTTTTTTTCAGGAGTTCATAATACTCTTTAGGATCTGCAATTAATTGCACTTTCATCTCTTTTTTAATGCCTAATTTTTTTAAAAGCGGCGTACCCGAATAGCCTGCTGGCATATATTAAGTTTTAAAATTATTGTAGCATCTAAAAGTATGTGTATAAAAAGATTTTTACAATTTTGTTGGTCAAGTGGGAAAAAGTGTTATTTTGTGTAAATTATTACCAGATAGCTCTAAACCCTTAATAATGATAGGCTTTATAGGTGAATATGAATCTACATTGGACACTAAGGGGCGTTTCTTACTTCCTTCGGCTGTAAAAAAACAGTTACCTGAAGGAGGTTCAGAGCATTTTGTAATAAACCGTGGCTTTGAAAAATGTCTGAGTCTGTACCCAATGAAAAGCTGGAAGCCAATATTTTCTGAGATAAGCGACTTGAATGATTTTGAGCCTAAAGTTCGCCAATTCAGGCGTTACTTTTTAAACGGCGCAACACAGATTGAACTGGATAGCGCCAACCGTTTATTGATACCAAAAAATTTAATGGAATACGCAGGATTAGAAAAGGATATAGTGTTGGTTTCGGCAGTAAATAAAATTGAGATCTGGGATAAAACCAAATACCAGCAGTTCTTTGAAACTTTTTCACCGGAAGCATTTAGCAACCTTGCTAAAGATGTTATGGCGGGTGACAAAAAAAATGAACTATAATTTATGCAACAGGGCATTTATCATGTGCCGGTAATGTTGCAGCAGGTTATAGAAGGTTTAAGAATTATTCCATCCGGGATATACGTTGATTGCACATTCGGCGGCGGCGGACACAGCAAAGTAATTCTTGATAAATTAAACAAACTAGGGAAATTAATTGCTTTTGACCATGATGAAGATGCAAGAAAAAACCTGCCTACCGGACAGGCAGGTGTACCTGATGATGAAAGGATAATTTTTATTCCACAAAATTTTCGTCACCTCCAACGCTTTCTCCGCTTGCATAAAATAAACCTGGTTGATGGAATATTGGCAGACCTGGGGGTTTCCAGTTACCAGTTTGATAAAGCTGAACGTGGTTTCTCCACCCGCTTTGATGCAGACATGGATATGCGGATGGATCAGCGGCAAACATTGAAGGCAATGGATGTTTTAAAAAATTATCCTGAAGAAAAACTGCACAAAATTTTTGAACAATATGGAGAAGTCACAAACTCAAAAACATTAGCCAGGACAATTGTTGTGCAAAGAAGTAAAACATCCATTCAAACTATTGCTGATTTTAAAAATGCCGTGCATGCCATTGTTAAAGGAAATCCTAATAAATATTTCGCACAGGTTTTCCAGGCATTACGGATAGAAGTGAATGATGAATTAGGCGCACTGAAAGAAATGCTGCAGCAAAGTTCTGAGGTTTTAAAAGAAGGAGGACGAATAGCGATCATCACATTTCATTCTTTGGAAGACAGGATTGTAAAGAATTTTTTTAAAGGTGCAGATGATGAAAATGCTGATGAGATATATGGAACGAAGAATGAAAGCCAGTTTAGCATCATCACAAAAAAACCAATCATCCCCGGTGAAGAAGAAATCAAAAAAAATCCAAGAGCAAGAAGCGCTAAGCTTCGTATTGCTGAAAAGAAAAAATTTAAAAAATAAAATAATTATAAAGAGTTAATGTCTCAAAACCCACTAAAGAATTATAAAAACAAAGTTTTCAATCCCAAAAAGGACTGGAAAAAGTGGCTCTACTACAGGTGGATCGTTAAAAATATTCCCTTCTTTTTATTTACCGCATTACTTACTGTTTTATATATCGCCAATGGGCATTATGCAGATAAGAATATCCGGAAGATAAATGCCACAGCAAAGCATTTAAAGGAAATGGAATATGAATTTAAAACTATAAAAAGAGATGTGATCTTCAGAAGTAAAGAAAGTGAATTGGTAAAGGCTGTTGAGCCATTGGGATTAAAAGAACTTGCTGCTCCGCCAATAAAAATTGGTGACAGCACCACATCGAATTAGAATTAGGTTGATTGGTTATATAAAAAACTAACAGGGTAAAATTGGATGTAAAAAAAGACATACTATGGCGTGTTTACCTCTGCTTCATTGGCATTATTTTGCTGGGAGTTGTAGTGTTAGGGCGTGCATTTTATATTCAAAGTGTTCAGGGTAAGTACTGGAGAAGTATGAGTGATAGCCTGCATTTAAAGTATATGCCCGTTAATGCAGAACGCGGAAGTATTTATAGCGAAGACGGCAATATGCTTAGCACGTCTATTCCGGTATTTGATATATATATTGATTTTGGAGCAGAAGGTTTACGGGAAAAACATGGCCAACGTTTTTATAATAATATTGATTCACTCAGCATTTTATTAGCCGGCCTTTTTAATGATGCATCTGCTGATGATTATAAAAAGCAATTATCAGTAGCCTATAAAAATGAGGACCGGTATTATTTACTGAAAAGAAAAATATCATTTGAGCAATACAAGCAATTAAGAGATTTTGTTTTAGTAAAAGAAGGAAGAAATAAAAGTGGTTTTATTATTGATGTTCGTGATAGCCGCGTAAATCCTTACGTGCTGTTAGCCAACCGTACCATCGGGCTTTCCCGTGGAGATACCAGTAAAAATGTTGGCCTTGAAAGAACCTATGACAGCCTGCTGAAAGGCCAGACAGGCCAGCGTTTGATGCGTTACATGGCTGGCGTATATGTCCCTGTTGATGGCGCTGAAATTGAGCCTGAGAATGGAAAAGATATTATCACAACCATCGATACCTACATGCAGGATGTTGCAGAAAATGCATTGATGAAGATGATGGTCACGAATAACTCTATGCATGGTACCTGCATTGTTATGGAAACTGCAACCGGTAAAATTAAAGCAATTGCAAATCTCGGTAAGCGCCCTGAAGGCGACTACATGGAAGATTATAATTATGGAGTTGGTAAAAAAACTGAGCCGGGTTCTATTTTTAAAGTAGCTACCCTTTTATCTCTTTTAGAAGATAAGTATGTTGATACAAATACAATTGTTGATTGTGAAGGCGGGAGAAAATCTTTCTATGGATTAAATATTACAGATTCTCATTTAGGAACGGGAAGGGTAACCGTAAAGCAGGCTTTCGCTATGTCATCTAACGTTGCATTCGCCAAATTAGCTGAAGAGTATTATCATAATAACCCAAAACAATTTTATGATCATCTGCTTCATTTAAGGTTGGATACTGCTACAGGTATTGATATTGTTGGGCAGGCTAATCCTCTTATAAAAAAGCCCGGCGGAAGATTTTGGGGAGCCACTACACTTCCTTTCATGGCACATGGCTACGAGGAATTAGTAACGCCTTTGCACATGTTGATGGTATATAATGCCGTTGCTAATAATGGCAAGATGATGAAACCTTACCTGGTAAATTCTGTAAGAGATATGGGTGTTGATGTGAAAACATTTTCACCAAAGGTTTTGGTAGAAAAAATTTGCAGTGATGAAACTTTAGGAAAATTAAAAGCGTGTATGTTAGACGTTGTGGAAAGTGAACATGGCACAGCACATAGCTTAAAAACAGCAATGTATTCTTTCGCAGGTAAAACAGGAACAGCTGTTACAGCTCTAGATAATAAGGGATACAATAAGGCCAACAAAATTTATCAATCAGCCTTCATCGGTTTTTTTCCTCTTGAAAAACCGAAATATACAATCGCAGTGATTATTCAAAATACTAACGAATCTAAGTTAGCGTATGGAGGAGTTGTATCTGGCCCTGTATTTCGAGAAGTTGCAGATAAAATTTATGCATCCAATATTTCTAATTTCCCATCTTTCCATTCAACAGCAGTTACTGATAGCTCAACATATAATTATTATGGATTAAAAAATGATATCAGCAAAATATTAAGTGTTTTAAATATTCCTTATCTGGATTCTGCAGCAGCAGGATATTGGAGAAGTATGAATATGCATGATAATAATGTATTTCTTAATGCGATCAATAATCCTTCTCCTCAATCTGCAATTACCCCCAAAGTTTTAGGATTGGGTTTAAAGGATGCAGTATATATGTTAGAGAATTATGGATTAAAAGTTTTAGCGGCTGGCAAAGGAAAAGTTATTTATCAATCATTACAGCAGGGTACAACATTCACAAAAGGACAAACCATAAATATTCAATTGAATTAATGGCATCAGTGCAGAACATATTGTATGGAGTAAACATAAAGTCAGCAACAGGTAAACAAGTTGATGATGTAACTGATTTGCAAATTGATTCAAGAAAAGTTACAACCGGTTCATGTTTTATTGCTATTAAAGGAAGTGCTGCTGACGGGCATAATTATATTAACACCGCTATCGCAAATGGTGCTGCTGTTATTGTTTGTGAAATTCTTCCTGCTGAAATTAATACCGAAGTAAGCTATGTTGAAGTTGAAAATAGTGCTTCAGCTGCGGGAATTATGGCCCATAATTTTTATGGACAGCCATCACACAAACTAAAATTAATTGGTATAACAGGAACTAATGGAAAAACAACTGTTGCTACACTTCTTTTCAAATTGTATTCTGCACTTGGTTATAAATGTGGTTTGATAAGCACAGTGCAAAATCAAATTGCTGATGAGATAATTCCATCAACACATACAACCCCTGATGCTGTAAGTCTGAATGAGTTATTAGCAAAAATGGTTAGCGATTCCTGCACACATGTGTTTATGGAAGTGAGTTCACATGCATTAGACCAGCACCGGGTTACAGGACTTCAATTTACGGGTGGCATCTTTACCAATATCACACATGATCATCTTGATTATCATAAAACCTTTGATGAATATATAAAAGCAAAGAAAAAATTCTTTGATGGCCTTTCTTCTTCTGCGTTTTCAATAAGCAATGCAGATGACAGGCGTGGCGCAGTGATGCTTCAAAATACAGTTGCCAAAAAATATTTCTACAGCCTTAAAACATTAGCAGACTTCAAAGGGAAGATTTTAGAAAATAGTTTGACAGGTTTATTAATGACGATAAATGAAATAGAAGTTCACTTTAAACTGATAGGAATTTTTAATGCCTATAATCTTTTGGCAGTGTATGGCACAGCAGTTTGTTTGGGAGAAGATAAACAAATTGTATTGCAGGTATTAAGCAGCCTTAGCGGTGCTGAAGGAAGGTTTGATTATATAGTTTCTCAAAAAGATAAAGTGATAGGTATTATTGACTATGCCCATACCCCTGATGCATTATTGAATGTATTGGCAACAATTAAAAACTTACGCCAGGGAGAAGAAAAAATTCTTACGGTTGTAGGATGTGGCGGTGACAGGGATAAAACAAAACGCCCTGTTATGGCGGAAGTTGCATGCGAGCACAGCGATAGAATATTTTTTACTTCTGATAACCCCAGAGGTGAAGATCCAAATGAAATAATAAAAGATATGGAAGCCGGCGTAAATATTACCTGCCGCAAAAAATATATTTCAATAACAGATAGAAAGGAAGCTATTAAAACAGCAGTCAGCTTTTCAAAAAGAGAAGACATTGTTTTGGTGGCCGGCAAGGGGCACGAAAAATACCAGGAGATAAAAGGAACTAAATATCCTTTTGATGATAAAGCAGTGTTGACAGAAATGTTTGAATTATTAGATAAATAAAAAGACTATGGTCTGTGGACTGTAGTCAGTGGACTAAATTATGTTGTATCACTTATTTAACTGGCTCACAAAAAACGGAATAAAATTTCCGGGGAGTGGGTTATTCCAGTTCATCACTTTTAGGGTGTTGTTAGCTGTGCTTTTGTCATTAATGATCGCAACAGTATTTGGTAAAAAAATAATCAACTTCTTAAAACAAAAACAAATTGGTGAATCTGTTCGTGATCTTGGTTTAAGAGGCGAGAAACAAAAGACAGGCACACCAACAATGGGGGGAATAATTATTATTCTCGCTATTCTAATTCCGACATTATTATTGGCAAATCTTGAAAAAGTTTATGTAAGGCTGATGTTGTTAAGCACAGTTTGGCTGGGCATTATAGGGTTTATTGATGACTATTTAAAAATAAAAGCAAAGCGTATTGCAAAAGAAAAAGGGATTGATTACCACAAGACCAATGCTGATGGCCTGGCAGGATGGTTTAAAGTATTCGGGCAGGTAATGCTTGGTGTAATAATCGGTACAACACTATATTTCAATCAAAATGTTGTGGTTAAAAGAGAGATTGTAGCTACAGTTGGGGATACAACATTGTCCATTCAAAGAGGAGAAAGAAAATTAAAAGAAGATACAGTTATAGCGGATGGAAAAATTCATCGTTTTGTAACAGTTAAAACACCAATAACAACAATTCCATTTGTAAAAACACATGAATTTAATTATGCAAAGCTACTGCCTAAAAGCTGGGAAAGATATACACCTGCTTTATACATACTCATTGTAATACTTATTGTAACAGCGGTTTCAAATGGTGCAAATATTACTGATGGATTAGATGGATTAGCAACAGGTGTAAGTGCCCTGATAGGTATCGGCTTAGGAGTATTTGTATTCGTAAGTGGAGACGTGCGGATAGCTGATTACCTCAACATAATGTATATCCCAAATCTCAGTGAGCTCGCAATTTTTATTGCTGCATTTGTTGGTGCATGCATCGGATTTCTTTGGTACAATGCATACCCGGCGCAGATCTTCATGGGAGATACAGGAAGCCTTGCATTAGGAGGAATCATTGCATCGCTTGCAATTATTGTTCGTAAAGAATTATTGATACCCATTTTTTGCTTTGTGTTTTTTGTAGAACTGTTAAGCGTGATGCTACAGGTAGGATATTTTAAATACACTAAGAGAAAGTTTGGAGTGGGTAAAAGAATTTTTTTGATGAGCCCCCTGCATCATCATTACCAGATGTCGGGATATCATGAAAGTAAAATTGCAGTGAGATTTTGGGTGATCACAGTTTTATCTGTGGTTACTGCGGTAGTAACATTAAAATTGAGATAGTAAAATAATTGATTGAAAAACCAGCAGGTTTTAAATCTTATCCTTTGAAGAAAGTTAGAGAAAAACTAAAGTGAATTCCAATATCTGTGAAACAAACTAGGCCCATTAAATTCTATACTATTGAAAAGCCATTTTTTTCTTAACTGTAAAAAAATGGATGAAAGAAAAAGTTGTCATATTAGGAGCCGGCGAAAGTGGCGTGGGAGCGGCTTTACTGGCTAAACAAAAAGAACATGAGGTTTTTGTAACTGATTCAGGAGAGATAAATGCTTTGCATAAAAAGGAATTGGAATTAAATAAAATAGGGTTTGAAGAAGGACATACTGAGGAGAAAATATTAAGTGCAGCGCTAATAATAAAAAGCCCGGGAATACCGGAAGAAAATGAAGTAATAAAAAAGATAAGAGCAAAAGGGATAGAGATAATAAGCGAAATAGAATTTGGATACAGGTATAAAGGGGATAGCAAAATAATAGGAATAACAGGCAGTAATGGAAAAAGTACAACAACAGCTTTGGTTTATCACATCTGCAAAACAGCAGGGCTTAGTTGTGCTTTGGTGGGAAACATCGGTTATTCATTTGCAAGACAGATAGCAGAAGATCCAAAAGATATTTACGCAGCGGAAATAAGTTCTTTCCAACTGGATGATATAAAAACTTTCAGACCGGATATAGCGATACTGTTGAATATAACAGAAGATCATTTAGACAGATATGAATACAACTTTGAAAATTATATCAAAAGCAAATTCAGAATAACAGAGAATCAAACAGAAAAGGATGTATTTATTTATTGTGAGGATGATGAAATAACTATGAAGAACATAAACAATTTTTTAATCAGATCTAACCCACTACCATTCACTATGAGTAAACCACTGCCACAAGGCGCATACATATCAGATGCAAAAATGCATTTAAAATGGAAACAGGAGGAAGTAACTATGAGTATTGAAGATTTCGCAGTAAAAGGGAAACACAACCAGTACAACACAATGGCAGCAGGGCTTGCAGCGGTTGTAATGGATATAAGAAAAGAAAGAATCCGGGATGCCGTTCAAACATTTGAAAGCCTTGAGCATCGCATGGAGCATGTTGCTACCATTAGAGGAGTTGAATTTATTAATGACAGTAAAGCCACCAATGTAAACAGCACATGGTTTGCTTTGGAGAGTATGACCCAGCCAACAATTTTAATACTTGGAGGCATCGATAAAGGCAATGATTATTCTTTGATCAAAGACCTGGTAAAAGAAAAAGTAAAAGCAATGGTTTGCATGGGAACTGACAATAGAAAAATTCATGAAGCATTTGGAAATGAAGTAGAGCTGATCGTTAACACCAACAATGCAAAAGATGCGGTGCAATCAGCATTTCATTTTGCGAATAAGGGAGATGTGATCCTGCTTTCTCCTGCATGTGCAAGTTTTGATCTCTTTAAAAATTATGAAGATAGAGGAAGACAATTTAAAAATGCAGTAAAAGAGCTATAGAAAATGATAAGGAAAGGAAAAATGATGAAGTGTAAAAAACAAATGCTAAAAAAATAAATAAAAGCCCGGCCTCCCTCTCCAAAAGGAGAGGGACCGGGGGTGAGGCAACAATGAGCGATACAACAAACATACAAACCGAATTTTCTTCTTTCGATACAGTTAGAGGGAAATTTCTTAATCGCACAAAAGGCGACAAAGTGATATGGGCAATTGTTATTTTATTAACGCTTGTCAGCATCCTTGTTGTATATAGCAGTGTTGGTTCTTTGGCTTATAAAATGAATAAGAGTACAGAAAGTTATTTGTTCAAACAGATCGCCTTCATTGCACTGGGCGTGCTCATTATCTATTTCGCACACAGAGTGAACTACACCATATATTCCAGGGTGGCAACGATTTTATTCCTATTATCGATCCCACTCTTATTTTACACATTAAAGTTTGGAAGTAGTATTAATGAAGCAAATCGCTGGATAAAATTGCCGGTGATTAACATGACCTTTCAAACTTCTGATCTTGCCAAACTTGCATTGTTCATGTATATCAGCAAACAACTTAGTCGCAAACAGAATGTGATTAAGAATTTTAAAAAAGGCTTTCTTCCTTTAATCATTCCTGTGATAATTATTTGCATGTTAATAGCACCTGCAAATCTTTCAACTGCATTATTAACAGGTGGCACAGGTCTTATGCTTATGTTCATCGGAAGAGTAAAAACAAGACATATTTTAATTGTTGCAGGCGCTTCATTAATCCCTCTTATCTTTTTAATACTGGTTTCTAAAACTTACTATAGCAAAGAAACGCACACTACAAAAGAATTACCCTCTGTATTAAGTTTTGGAAGGATGCCAACCTGGATAAAGCGTGTCCAGGATTTTATGTATGCCGATAAAACAGATGCGTCGTACCAGGTGCAGCAGGCAAAAATTGCAATTGCCAAAGGCGGATGGTTTGGCAAAGGTCCGGGTAAAAGTGAACAGAGAAATTTCCTGCCGCATCCTTACAGCGATTTTATTTATGCAATTATAATTGAAGAGTATGGGTTGGTTGGCGGCGCTATAATCATGCTTATTTATTTATGGTTTTTGTTCCGAAGCATAAGACTTTTTCAAAAATGTCCTTATGCATTTGGAGCTTTCCTGGCGGTGGCATTGAGTTTCACACTGGTGATACAGGCAATGGTGAATATGGCGGTGAATGTAAATGTATTTCCTACTACAGGTGTTACGTTGCCATTGGTAAGTATGGGCGGAAGCAGTTTGTGGTTCACCTGTTTTGCAATCGGGATTATTTTAAGTGTGGCACGTAATGTTGAGCAGATGGAAGGAAAAACTGTTTTGGTTGAAGATGAAGAAGAAAAAGATTATGTAGCAAGCTGATGTTTTTCATAGCATCATCGTTGTGTCACTCACTTCAACCGCAACAACAACTGAGCAAAAAAAAGCGATAAATGAATAATATCACAATAATAAAAGAACTAACCAAGTCCCCCATTCAGGGGGCGGAGGGGGTATGAAAACTGAAGATTACATAAAATCATTACAAGACACTCCTTTAAAAAGTTGCAGGGGTTGTCGCATCATTATTGCCGGTGGTGGAACGGGTGGGCATATCTTCCCTGCTATCGCAATAGCAAATGCATTAAGGGCGAAACAACCTGATGTGGAAATTTTATTTGTTGGCGCTAAAGGAAAAATGGAAATGGAAAAAGTGCCACAGGCAGGATATAAAATTGTGGGTCTCTACATCGCAGGATACAACAGGAATTCTTTGTTCAAAAATATTTTATTGCCATTCAAGCTTGCAAAAAGTTTTACACAGGTAACTAAAATATTAAAAGACTTTAAACCTCATGCAGTTATTGGAGTAGGCGGTTATTCAAGCTTTCCTGTTGTAAGATTAGCACAAACCCGTGGCATATACACATTCATTCACGAGAGTAATTCTTTTGCGGGAAAAAGTAATAAAATTCTTTCTGCCAGAGCAACTAAAATATTTGTTGCATCATACGGAATGGATAAATTTTTTCCAACAGAAAAAATTCTTATGACAGGTAATCCTGTAAGAAATATTTTTTCTGATAAAAATATATCGAGAAAAGAAGCACTGGATTTTTTTGGATTACAAGAAGAATTGAAAACTATCTTGGTTATAGGGGGAAGCCTTGGTGCAAAAAGTATTAATACTGTAATTGAAAATAATCTCAACTTCTTTAAAGAAAATATTCTTCAGCTTATATGGCAAACGGGCAAAGATTACGCTTCCTCAGCAGCCGGTGCAGAAGAAGAAAGAACTAATATCTGGACAAATGCTTTTATTAATAACATGGAGTACGCTTATGCAGCAGCAGATATAGTCGTATCCCGTGCAGGTGCAATGGCAATTGCTGAATTATGTGTAGTTGGTAAGCCTGTAATTTTCGTTCCATATCCCCATGCAGCAGAAGATCATCAAACTGCAAATGCAAATGAGCTGGTAACACAGCATGCAGCCATAATGATAAAGGATAATGAAGTGAATGAAAAATTAATGAGCGCAATAGCTTCTTTGGCAAATGATGCTGCAAAAGCAAATGAACTAAAAGAAAACATTGCAAAGCTGGGTAACCCCAATGCTGATGAAATAATAGCAAACGAAATTTTGAAAACATTAAATGGTTGATCTGAAAAAAATATCGCGGATATATTTTATAGGCATTGGTGGCATTGGCATGAGTGCGCTTGCAAGATATTTCTTTGCAAAAGGCGTTACAGTAAGTGGCTATGATAAAACTGAAACAAACTTATCAAAACAATTAGCGGAGGAAGGAATGAACATTCATTACACTGATGATATAAATTTATTGGACAGGGATGCTGATCTGGTGGTGTATACTCCTGCCGTTCCAAAAGAACACAGAGAATTTACCTACTATCAAAAAAATAATTATACGCTTTTAAAACGCAGTGATGTTTTGGGAAAGATCACTGAAGCTTCTTTTAATATCTGCGTCGCCGGTACCCACGGCAAAACCACTATCAGCGCCATGATAGCACATATACTTCGTGATAGTGGCTATGGATGCAATGCTTTTTTAGGCGGTGTGTCTGTAAACTACAATACCAATTTCTGGAGCAGTACAAAAAATATTTGTGTTGTAGAAGCAGATGAATATGACCGTAGCTTTTTAAAACTAAAACCTGATGTAGCCATTATATCTGCAATGGATGCTGACCATCTGGATATCTATGGAACAGAAGAGCTGATGCAAAATGCTTTTGTTGAATTTGCCGCTAAAATAAAACCCAATGGTTTGCTTTTAAGTAAACATGGGTTGAAAAAAGATAAAGAATTAACTGCGCCAATTCATTTACGATATAGCCTGCAAAATAATGCTGCAGATATATATGCATCTAACATAACTATGAGTCATGGAACCTATCAGTTTGACGTGATGACATCTGACTGGACTTTGAATAATGTGGTTTTAAATATGGGAGGCATGCACAAT
>JAYVEA010000066.1:0-5652 GCA_043749085.1 Chitinophagales bacterium | reverse complement strand
TTTCTGAAGCTTGTGCGGAATCTCCAACAGGTGTATTTGTTATTGCTGCATCCTGAGTGTTATCAGGATCCTGTCCATCAGCATTTTGGCTTGCCTGTCCGGCAGGCAGGTTAATAATATCGTTACTCATAAAATTTGTATATCCCAACGGTTTTAAATTGGGAGGGCAAAGGTAACGAAAAAACCCTTTTAAGCAGTAAAAAAGAGATTCAAAATTTACCTGAGAGCAGCTTATCTATTGTTTAATAGGTAGAATTTTCTACTTTCAGCTTTTTAAGATGAAAAAATGGTTTTTATATAGGGTTTATAAGCTGAATAAAAGCTTATTCGTGTTTTTTATATTGTTTTTAGCAGGAACATTATTTACTAATTTGTTGGGCTGGCAAACGACACCGTTTTTTGTTTGGGGAATGTATTCAGAAAAAGAAGACACAAGCAATACGAAAGAGGTATTGAAAATTACTATCAATGATTCCTCAGTAATAAATTATACAACAGCTTATACCGATGCCAACAGGTTTTTCCTAATCTCCCCATTGCAGTTATACATTCTTATAAAAAAGAATAATGGTGAAGACCCAACCGAAACTTTTCTAAGAAGGAAATTGAATAGCAATTATTTCAGGATAGAAAATGTAAGTGCTAAAGTTTTAAACGGTGCTAAAGAATACAGTTTGTTTCTGCCATGGTATAAAAAATACCTGGAACAAACTACCGGCATAAAAATTAATAATTATAAAATAGAATTATTGAAAACAGGATATACTGCTAAAAACAAAATTGAAATTTACTCGGCAGAGTTAATAGATACATGGAAGAAGTAAGCGAGGATATTATCCCGGTTCAAAAAAGAATTTTGCTTTGCAGGATCGTCTTCACTTTTATTTTATTTGCTCTTATTTATGCTGCGCTTTCCAACACGCTATTTCACCAGCTACAGTCTCCGGTTCTAAAATATCCATATGTTGATCCTGCTTACTGGATGATGCATTTATTACGAATACCTGATGCTATCGTTTCAAATTATACCGTGGCCTGGGTTTTTGATATTTTACTTTTTGCAAGTTGTATAGGATGCATTGTATATCCTTTTAGAAAGATATTCATAATTGTATTCCTGCTTATTTACTTTATATACTTTATCACTTTCAATTCTTACGGTGCTCACCATACACATGCAGGGGTTGGAATATTATTAGCTCCGATACCTTTTTTATTCAGCGGTACAACTTTCTCATTACTTTTGCAGGCATTGCGCTATAATACACTGTTCATTTATGCTTCTGCATTTCTCTGGAAACTTTTTCGTTTGTCTTTTTTAAATGATAACCATGGGCTGCTTATCCTGAAAAATAATCTAACCCCTTATTTATACTATACTCCAGGGTCACAGCTTTCAAAATTTTATATGGGGATTTTACAACATCCTTCATTGGCTAACATAATGTATATATTGGGTTTTATTTTAGAAGGAACATTTATAACCGGCTTCTTCACAAAACAGTATGACAAATATTTATTCATGTTTTCTATTATTCTTGTCATCGGTTTTTGGTTTTTGGCAGATGCGGGTTTCTTCCAGTTGTTAATATTAAGTTTAACGCTTATAAATTTTAATAAGAAAATATCTGATTCTTATATTTAAATTGCATGCCGGTTGTATAGGAAAATAATTTATTATGAAGCGTTGGATCGAAGGTTTACAACAAACCAAGATAGTAAAATCTATTCTTTATTTTTTTGTCGGGATTTTTAGTTATCCGGGGCTTGCTATAATTAATAAACTAAAAATTTCAGGTACAGAAAATTTAAAAAATCTTCCTAAAAAAAATGTACTGTTTGTAAGCAATCATCAAACCTATTTTGCTGATGTAATTACATTTCTTCACATTTTCAGTGCAGTAAAATGGGGCAGGCAAAACAGGCTCGGTTTTCCGTTTTATCTTTTAAATCCTTTTACCCGTGTATATTTTGTAGCTGCAGAAGAAACTATGAAAAGCAGTTTGATAAGCAAATTTTTTAGAATGGCAGGATGTATAACTGTTAAGCGGACATGGGTGCCTGGTGCAAAAGAAGTTCGTAAAGGATTAAACCCCGGCGATACACGCAATATCACAAAAACATTGGAAAAAAATTGGGTAATAACTTTTCCGCAAGGTACTACTACACCCTTTGCACCCGGCAGAAAGGGAGCTGCCTTTATTATAAAACAGAATAAACCCATTGTAGTTCCTGTTGTAATAAATGGATTCGGAAAGGCTTTTGACAAACAGGGATTAAAATTAAAAAAGAAAGGCACCTTGCTAAGTGTAAAATTTAAAGAGCCATTACAAATTAATTATGAAGATAGTATGGATGTAATTCTTCAACAGCTGATGGATGCAATTGAACAAAGTAAAAAGTTTATGCCTGCAACAACGCATCCTGAAGTTTCTTCTAACTAAAGAGTGCCTTCAATTCCAGTGCATCTTCAGGCTTCATTTTTCCACCTAAGATCAATCTTACCTGGCGGCGGCGTAAGGCGCTTTCAAATAACTTTTTTTCATCTTCTGTTTCCGCTTCTGCAGAAGGAACAGCCTTAGGTTTTCCATGGGGATCAAGTGCTACAAAAGTATAATATGCTTCATTGCTTTTATACCTGTGCTGGCGTATGATATCTTCTCCCCAAACATTTAAATGAATTTCCATACTTGTATTAAATGCCCTTGTCACTTTAGCTTCAATGTGTACTACATTACCCAGCTTTATTGGATTGGTAAATGAAATATTATCCACGGAAGCTGTAACAACAGGAGCTCCGCAATGTTTTGTGGCTGACAGTGCAGCTCCAATATCCATCCAGTACATTAACCTGCCACCCATTAGATTTCCGAAGGTGTTGGTATCATTTGGCAATACAAGCTCTGTCATTATGATCAAACTTTCTGCAGATTTTTTTCCTTCCATACTGTAAAGATAGAGAACAAGCTACAAGCCACAAGCTGCAAATGAATTTCATTTTTTTATTTGGTAGTTATTCTTTGATGACTGAATTTCGGCTTCCAAATTTTAAGGATGATCTCTTTTGATAATACTGAATTGACCTTTGCTTATAAAACTGATAAAGAATTAAGAAAAGCAAAATTTCTTTTCTCTCTCATGGGCATTGGTTGGTTGGTAAAAACAGGAACGAGAATAACACCATGGGCTATCAAAGCTCACATGCCAATTAATGGCCTTATTCGTAATACAATTTTTAAACAGTTTGTCGGTGGTGAAACCTTGCAGGAAACAGCAAGAATCGCTGATAAGTTGTCCCAATACAATGTGCAGGTAATTTTAGATTATGGAGTTGAGGGGAAAGAGGGTGAAGAAAGTTTTGATAAAGCTGCCAACGAATTTATAAAAGTTATTCAGTACGCAGCTACCCAACCCAACATTCCTTTTATGAGTATTAAGGTTACGGGATTTATAAGGTTTGGATTACTGGAAAAATTAGATGCTGCTGCGGATAATAGAAGTGGTATAGAAGGAAGAATAAATTTAGATGTGTTAGATGCTAATGAAAAAGAAGAATGGCAAAGAGCTGTTAGGCGTTTAGTAAAAATTTGTGAAGCAGCACAAAGAAATAACGTAGGCGTATTAGTGGATGCAGAGGAAACGTGGATACAGGATCCTGTAGATGCACTTACTATGCAAATGATGGAAAAATATAACCCAGAAAAAGTTGTTGTTTACAATACTATCCAGCTTTACCGGCATGACCGTCTTCAGTTTTTAAAAGACAGTTTGGAAGAAGCACAAAAGAAAAATTTTATTTTAGGTGCTAAGCTGGTAAGAGGTGCGTACATGGAGAAAGAAAGAAAGCGGGCTGCAGCAATGAATTACCCATCACCTATTCAACCTGATAAGGAAAGCACTGACAGGGATTATAATGCAGCAGTTGAATTTTGCATTGAGCATCTTGATAAATTATTTTTAATTGTGGCATCCCATAATGAATACAGTAATCTTTATACTACTAAGCTCTTACAGCAAAACAATCTCCCGCTAAATCATTCTCACGTACATTTTTCCCAATTGCTCGGCATGAGTGATAACATTACTTTTAACCTTGCTAAAGCAGGTTGTTCTGTAAGTAAATATTTGCCTTTTGGACCGCTGAAAGATGTTATCCCTTATTTAATGAGAAGAGCGCAGGAGAACTCATCAGTAAGTGGACATACAGGAAGAGAATTACAATTGATTAAAAAAGAATTGAAAAGGAGAGAGTAAAAAGGAATAAAATAAAAAAGTTTCTCACTACTCACTATTGACAAGTCACTATTGAATTTTTACAATTCCATTTTCCACCAAGGCAAAAACTTTATCATTCTTCTTCGGTGTGATCTTGTAAAGCCCTGTGAAATGGCTGAAAGCAGGGAGTATAGCATACTCTCTTGTAAAATAAAAGCAGGGGAAACGCAGTGATTGCTTTCCAATTCCATTCATATAAATACCGGGATGCACATGGCCTGAAAAAGTGAAGTTGGTGTTTTGAGCTTCTTCCTTGCAGGTTTGATTGATATCATGTGTGAAACAAAAATTCTTTACTGATAATTTTTGTTTTGTTACTTCAATATTAGTTTCTACATAAAATTTTTTAGCAAGAATATCATGGTTTCCTCTTATGAGCCGCAGTTGCAAATCAGGTAGATCATTTCTCCATTTCAGAAACATATCCATTTCTTTATTTGCATGGCTATGAAAAAGATCGCCGACAATCAACAATTGTGTTGGTTTAAAGAATTGTATTTGAGCAAATAATCTTTGCAGGTCTTCTTTAAAAATATTTTGGGGCACACCAATACCAGATTTTCTGAAGTGCCCTGTTTTACCAAGATGAAGATCAGATAATATTAATGCTTTTTCTTCTTCCCAAAAGATACAACGTTCAGGAGAAAGCCAAAGGGTTTGAGAGTGAAGAATAAATTTATATGAGGAAGACAAATAATTTTTTTAAGAATACAAAGATAACTTGCCAGATTAATAAATTTGGTGCAACGTATTAATATTATAAATGGTCATTAGAGTATGAAGAATTTGATCTTTTCTTTATTATTTATTTTGATATTTTCAAAATGTAAGAAGTTTGATAATTGTACAAATGCAGTTGTAACACTTACTGCGCCGTCATGTAAACGCATTGGGGTTATTTTAGATGGAGTAAAATATCCTGCGGATGATCTGCCTGCTGAATACGCTGTAGAAGGGGAAAATATATGTATTGAATATTCATTTTGGGATGATCCCAAAATGTGTGTTTGTTGCGGAGGAAAAAAGGTGCACATTATTGCTGTGCATTAATTATTTATCAAGTTGCATTTGCATTTTCTTCACTCTGTCTTCCAGTTTTTCTGAAGAAAGGTCTTCCCTCATACTATCTACTTTAATTGGAAAGCAAAATGGCGTAAGCCGTTTTGGAAAAGTAATAATGATCTTATTTTTTTGAATGCGCTCCAACATTTTTCTTAATCTTTCTTCCTCCATCTGCTGCTCCATTACTTCATTGTAGGCTTGTTTTAGTAAAAGATTATTAGGATCATATTCTGCGAATACATTAAATAAAAGTGAAGCAGATGCCTGCAGATGTCTTGCTTTTTTTTGCTCGCCCGGATAACCCTGAAATATTAA
>JAYVEA010000065.1:0-16616 GCA_043749085.1 Chitinophagales bacterium | reverse complement strand
TCATGTTCATAATTTTTAAATGTGAAGATTTTAAATAGAGCAGAACATTAAATATTTTGGGGTCAATGTAAATATAAAAAATTTTGTATACAATACTCATAAAATTATCCACCTTACCCATCTTATCCCATCCATCTGATTCCTCCATTTTTATTTTTGTAATTTTATAGTAACAGAAAATTTTACAACTGCTTATTAATCAAATGAAAACTAAAAAAGACATAGTAGAGAACTGGCTGCCACGCTACACAGGAGAAAAACTGGAAAATTTTGGTGAATACATTTTGCTTACCAACTTCAGCAATTACGTAACCATGTTCGCTGAATGGAATACTGTAAAAATTACGGGCATTGACAAGCCGATGCAATGCGCCACTGCCAATAATATCACTATAATAAATTTTGGTATGGGAAGCCCTGGTGCTGCAACTGTTATGGATCTGCTAAGTGCCATCGAGCCTAAGGCAGTATTATTTTTGGGTAAATGCGGCGGGTTAAAAAAAAGAAATAAAATTGGTGATATGATTTTGCCCATCGCTGCCATAAGGGGCGAAGGAACTTCTAATGATTACTTTCCTCCTGAAGTGCCGGCATTACCTGCGTTTGCATTGCAAAAAGCAATTTCCACAACCATAAGAGAGTATGAATATGATTACTGGACAGGCACAGTTTATACAACCAATCGACGTGTTTGGGAACATGATGAGGAATTAAAAGAATACCTTCAAAAAATTCGGGCATATGCAATTGACATGGAAACCGCAACCATTTTTACAGTCGGCTTTTTTAATAAAATTCCTACCGGTGCTTTATTGCTTGTGAGTGATTCGCCTATGGTGCCCGAAGGTGTAAAAACAGAAGCAAGTGATGTAAGTGTTACTGCGCAGTTTGTTGAAAGACATTTAAAGATCGGTGTTGATTCGTTAAAGCAATTAATGAATGATGGCTTAACGGTCAGGCATTTGAAATTTTGATGTTAGATATGCAGATGTAAAAAGACATGTAAAATAGAATTAAACTAATAACTCTTCACTCATAATTCTTTACTTGCTTCCTCTTCTCCAAATAAAAAACCTTTCTGTTAACTTTGAAACAGAATATGAAAAAATTTCTGCCATAAAAAATGTTTCTTTTGAAATAAACAAGGGAGAAATCGTTGCCATTGTTGGCGAATCAGGTTCGGGTAAAACAGTTACATCATTATCAATTTTACAATTACTGCAAAGCCCTCCGGCAAAATATGTATCAGGAGAAATTCTTTTTTCTAAAACAGGAAAAAAACAAACCAACCTGCTGAAACAATCCGAACAGGAAATGAGGACTATCCGCGGTAACGAAATCGCAATGATCTTCCAGGAACCAATGACATCGCTGAATCCGGTGCAAACCTGTGGCAGTCAGGTTATGGAAGCTATACAATTACATGAGAAAAAAAATAAAAGTTCTGCAAGAAAAAAAACTATACAATTATTTAATGACGTTCAACTTCCTGATCCCGAAAATATTTTAGATCGTTATCCTCATCAACTAAGCGGCGGACAAAAACAAAGAGTGATGATCGCTATGGCAATGAGTTGCAATCCATCTTTATTAATTGCCGATGAGCCAACCACGGCACTGGATGTAACAGTACAAAAAACTATCCTGCAACTGATAAAAAATTTACAGCAGCAACATGAAATGGGAGTCATCTACATTACGCATGATCTTAGCCTGGTAGCAGAGATCGCTGATAAAGTAGTGGTAATGTATAAAGGCAGTGTTGTAGAAACCGGAAGTGTAAAAGATATTTTTTTAAATGCACAACATCGCTACACGAAGGCTTTGCTGGCATGTAGACCTGTTCTGCATTCTAAAGGAAAGCGATTACCGGTAGTAAGTGATTTTCTTGAGAAAGAAGCAATCAATAGTCAAAGATCAATAGTCAATAGAGAAAAAGAAACTCATTCAACATCTGACATCGTACATCGTACATCGCACATTCAATCATCATCTGCAATACTGAAGGTCCAAAACCTTAAAGTCTATTTTCCTGTAAGAAAGAATTTTTTTGGAAATACCCTATTAGAATTTAAAGCGGTTGATGATGTTAGCTTTGAAATAATGAAAGGCGAAACTGTGGGGCTTGTTGGTGAAAGTGGTTGTGGCAAAACTACATTAGGCAGGGCTTTGATAAGATTGATTGAACCAACCGGGGGAAGTATTTTATTTGATGGAAAAGATATTGCTCATATTGAAAAACAGGAAATGAGAAGAATGCGGAAAGATATCCAGATCATTTTCCAGGATCCTTATGGCTCACTTAATCCACGCATAACTATAGGCAGCGCCATTCAGGAACCAATGAAAATCCATGGATTGCTGCAAAACAATAAACAGAGAAAAGATAAAGTGATGGAGTTGTTAGAAAAAGTAAATCTGAAGTCCGAACATTTTAATCGCTACCCTCATGAATTCAGCGGAGGACAGAGACAAAGAATTTGTATAGCCAGAGCATTAGGTTTAAATCCGCAATTTTTAATTTGCGATGAAAGCGTTTCTGCTTTGGATGTAAGTGTACAGGCCCAGGTGTTGAACTTATTAAATGATCTTAAGAAAGAATTTGGATTTACGTCTGTTTTTATTTCACACGATCTTTCTGTAGTTCGTTATATCAGCGACAGGATAATGGTAATGAACAAAGGAAAGATCGTAGAAAGCGGAACAGCAAATGAAGTTTACTTCCATCCCAAAGAAGAGTATACAAAAAAACTGATTGCATCTATACCAAAAGGAATTGTAGTATAATTAAAACTCTGTTCTGAACCTGTGATAATTATCCTGGTAGAAGTTTTTGCCACTTTTACTTAAGAAAAATAAAAGCTTTTTTAATTGCAGATCTAATTGATCGCTCAAAGGCTCATCGTCTCTTATTCTTTTATCGGTTAATCTTACCAGTTGTTTGTTGCTGCTTACTTCATTAACATTTTCGGGTTGTAAGCCGCTGATACCTATTTTCCATCCGTCGTCTTTTTTAACCCGGTATTTAAAAAAGTATACAAGTCCTTTTTTATTATGAAAGCCTATAGGTTTATTTGATAAATAAACAATTGAATCCATTTTATTTACAGTTAAGATGCTTTTTGAAATAGCTATTTGATCTTTATACTGCACTGGAAACTTATTGAGAAGATTTGCTTTTTCAAGTGCTGTAAAAAGTTTGTATCTGAATTCATTATTTGCCGCCAGGTTTAACAATAAACTATCCGGCACATTTTTTTTATTACGCAACATTAATACTGCTGTGCTTAATTGCAGGGATTGATCTTTGGAATATAAAAGTTTCTCAAAAAATGTTTTTACCTGGGGCTTATCAAAAAAAGGCATCAGTAAAACTGCATAATCATCAAGCCCTGTTTTGGAATTTTTATAATTATAACCCGGGGATATTTTTTCAGGATTTTCGTTGTCAGGAGCGACTGCTTTTTCGTCTTTGCCCTGCTGTTTTTTTAATTCCAATCTTGAGTCAAAGAATATCCTGGTAAAATAATTCTCATACTCTTTACCGGTTATGAGATTACTATCAACCAGCGTTACCAGCAGAGAATTTATATCGTCTTTGTAATCTGTTATGGTGGAAAGTTGCAATATCTCAGGAAATAATTGTTTCGCCAGCAAAAGAGAATCATTGACATCATTAAAAAAAGTACTGTACTCATAATTGCTTGTAAACACTGGTGGATCCTGTAACACTAACTCCTTTAGTAATGCATACGATTGTGAAGTCTTCTTTTTTGCAAGCGCTCTTAAAACTACATTTTGAAATGTACTTGTATCAGCTGTCTTAAAATAAATTTGTTTTAATGCATTTATAATAACCGGTGTAGCAGTTGTATCAGTTATATAACCCAGCTCAGCGATAAACCGGGATTTGCTATCGAGGTAATCCTTATCTGTAGAATTAAGTCTGTTTATGGTGTTTAGCAGTTTAGGGATATCCTTCTTTGTATAATATACATTTGAAATGGAAGCCTGGGCTTTTGCATGCGTTGCACTATCAGCGCTAAAAAAATCATTCAAAAAATCATCTATCGTACTTGCAAAAATATTTCGCTGCGGCAGATTTTTTTGCGGGAGAAAGGAGAAATAGAAATTTTTTATAAAATCACTTTGGTGATTCAATGTATCTCCCATAGAAACTATACGGTAAAGCCTGTCATTTTTTAAAAGCAGTAAACGGTTTATCTGCCGGGAGGAATTCGTATCTCTTAATATTAAATTATAACCGCTAACTCCGTCATTGGTTTTGAAATAATTTTTCTTATCAAGAAAAAAATCTGTTCTTGCGAGGTAGTCTTTTATTTCATCTTTCCAAAAGGCTGAAGAATCTTTTACATAATAATATTTAGGATACTGCTGCATAGCTACTGCAATGACTTCACCTGTGCTATCGCTTTTGAATAATGCATTTTTTGCTTTCGGCCAATATGTATCAATAGGGGAAAAATTAAAACTATACCCTTTAGTATCTCCCATCTTTTCTATCATTGCCCTCAGGTCTTCTTCAAACTCAGGAATTACAGGAGTAATTACAGTGTAATGAAGAAACGTATCAACAAAATTTTGTCCCTGAGGATATTTAAAAGAAGTGAATTGAAACGAAGAAAAGAAATCATTAAGATCAGCATTTGGATTTTTACCCGCTGCAGCAAGCATATAATAATGAGACCCTTTTATAATGAACTTTACCTTTACAGTTCGGCCATCCTTTAAAATACTTTGCACGTCCATAACAGGGTAACCATTAAAGCTGGAAATATTTCTGTGCTGCTGTGCTTTAATAAATTCGGAAGCTTTAAACGATTCTTCCATTAAACCCAGATCAAATGTATCCTCTTCTAAAAACCGAAAATTATTTACCGATTTTTTTAGAATAAGAAAAGCATCACCTGTATTCTTATCAACTGCCTCATACTCCCACCTGTCAACATTATCTTCGGTAGAAGCATTAAGAAATTCATGTGGCTGCTGCGGTAATTTAACCTTAAAGCCGCCTTGCCTGGGTTCAAAGTTTATCCAACCCGTAACCGGGTCTTTTAATTGAATGGAAGAAAAAAATCTTTCTGCTTCTGCGCCTTCAACATAATTTTCTTTACCACTCATTTTAAATATCAGCACTTCAAAAGGTGTTACAAAGATTTGATAGCGTTGTATATCTCCCCGCCTTGTTCTATTTGTGATATCATATCCGCTATAACGATTTTTTTTTATTACAGTTTTCCTTATGATCTTACCCGGAATATTTTCGTATAACAAACTATCAACTTTTTTTAAAACCTGCTCTTCTGTATGGCCAATAAAAGCAGCATGCGTTTTCACTCTTGTCAGCAGGTAATAGGTACCGTTGCTCATATCTGCATATTGCCTTCTATCCAGGCCTGAAGCATCACTCGCCATTTTATACAGAGGTCCCGGAACATCGACTTTATAAAATCCATCTTCCGGATAATTGGTAATAAACTGTACCGGCACTTTTAATTTATCTACCTGGTCTTTTTGAAAACTGTTTTTGGCAGACATTACCACCGGATGAAGAATGTATCCTTTTTTGCGAAGCAATTCAATAACGCCTTTGTCACCTGCAAGATGTGCAGCCCCTACGCCAACAAATAAAGAATTTTTTTTAAGAATAGTATCAATTGAGTTAGCCTGTATCTGATTTCTTTTATACAAAAACTTATTCCTGAAAGCCGGTGAAGCATCCATTAAATTGCTTAACGAATCAAGAAGGTCCAGATCACCTGACCGATATGCATCTTCCATTTTTTGCCCGATATCGCTCATAGATTCGCCGTCAGTATCAATTGTTTTCCTGTCCCTCTCTTTTGCCATATCTGCATAAGCTTCCAGTACGATCTTTTCTGTCTCATAATAATTTTCTACTCCGGTTGTTCTCTTACCTAATTTTTTGCCTGTTTGAAAAATATAGAGGTCCAAAAAGGTATCTTCTTCAAAATCCTCCTTGCTCTTAAAAGTTCGATATAATAATCCATTTAAAATTGTAGGTTCTGTACTCAATGCAGTCTTTAACTCATCTTCATATTTGTCTAACTGAAAAGATCTTTGATTAATATAATCTGCGCTGGGTGCCTGTATAAAATTTTTATAATTAAGCTGCAGCTTATCAAGCTTTACCATTTGCCCCTGCCACACATCAGGATTTAATTCCAGGGCAACAGTTTCCACATTTTTTATAGCATGATAAAACGAATCCGGTAAATGAAAAACCATTTTACTGCTCACATGCATGGTGCCGAACAAATAAGAAGGCCTTTTTAATCCATTACCTGTTATCTCCCATAAAAGGCTTGGATATTTCTTAGAAATCTTTTGAGAAAAAGAATTTACGGCAAACAACATTAAGACCGTTGAAAAAATAATAAGTATGCGTTTCGGATACAATTTAGCCACAAAAAAGGGGGGTTTATATAAAGGTGCATATAACAATATAATTCACCAAATATTGTAATTGTAGAGTTATATAAAAATTTTATGACATTTACTTTTCACTTACCAAAGTCTCAATTCAAAAGCTTACCTTTGCACACTTAAAAAATCATGCCGTAACATGATAAGGGCCCCGAAACTTTGGGGACATATCTCTGTTTTATTACAGTAAATGGCATGTGACAATTAACTTTAAATTTATAATTGCACATGAAATTATCACAATTCAAATTCGATCTTCCTTTAAATCTTATCGCCCAAAATCCTACTAAAAAAAGAGAGGATAGCCGTATGATGGTTATCGAAAGAAAGACCGGCAAAATTGAGAACAAACACTTTAAAGACATTCTGGAATACTTTGATGACAAAGATGTATTTGTTGTTAACAATACAAAAGTTTTTCCTGCACGCATGTATGGCCGCAAAGAAAAAACAGGCGCCAAAATAGAAGTTTTTTTATTGAGAGAATTACATAAGCAAAACCGGCTGTGGGACGTTATTGTAGACCCGGCCCGTAAAATAAGAGTAGGCAATAAATTATATTTTGGAGAGAATGATGAACTGGTTGCAGAAGTAATTGATAACACCACCAGCCGCGGACGTACCATTCGTTTTTTATGGGATGGCAATGAAGAAGATTTTAGAAAGATGCTGTATTTTATGGGAGAAACTCCTTTGCCAAAATACATAAAGCGTAAACCTGAAGAAGAAGATAAAGAACGTTACCAAACGGTGTATGCAAAACACGAAGGCGCTGTTGCAGCCCCAACTGCAGGTTTACATTTTAGTCCTGAGTTGATTAAACGTTTGGAAATAAAAGGTGTACGTTTTGCAGAAGTTACGCTGCATACTGGTTTAGGAACTTTCCGCCCTATAGAGGTGGAAGATCTCAGCAAGCATAAAATGGATGCCGAGTATTATCGCATTGAAGAAGAAGCCTGTAATATTGTAAACAAAGCAAAGGAACAAGGCAGAAGGATTTGCTCTATCGGAACAACCACTATGAGAGCAATGGAATCTTCTTTTACAGCACAAAAATTATTAAAGCCATCAGAAGGTTGGACAAATCATTTTATACACCCGCCATACAAGTTTAATATTGCTGATGCATTGGTTACAAATTTTCATTTACCAAAAACCAGTTTATTAATTATGGCCTGTGCATTTGCCGGATATGATCTAATGATAGAGGCTTATAAAAAAGCTATAAAAGATAAATACCGTTTCTTTAGTTATGGCGATGCAATGTTAATAATATAATAGTGAGTGATGAATAAAATAAAAGCCCGGATGAAAAAGTCCGGGCTTTTGTTTTTGAATTATATTTTATTGCTGTGGTGACGTTACGGCTGTAAATTGCTTAAAAAAATCTACTTTGCCATCTTTATTAATCCTCCAAATTTCATGAACATCATGCTTATCAATTTTTCCGTCAGCATAAGTATCAGTTTCGGTTCCCCAAACAGCAACCCAATTTTCTTTTCTGTCAACACTTGTTAAAGGCATCCAGGCATCCACAGTACTTTTTGAACTGGTAAATCCACTTCTGAATTTTTTCCACATTGCCATATTTGCTTCTTTTCCCTTGGTTACAGTTCCATCAGGCATGTAAGTTATAATTGTATCGGCCATAAAATTATGCCTGTCCAGGGCATTATCATCCCAATCCTTCCATTCATCAAGAACCAGTTTGGCATTTGCAGGATTGCCAATTATAAAGTTAGAAGAATAATTAGCAGTGTATGGATAACTCATTGTTGAATTCATTCCATTATCCTTCATTTTCATTTTGCCATTTTCATCTTTTATTTTAACCTTACCATTTTTATCCTTTTCTTTATAATTCGCAGCCTTATCCTTTACCTTGGTTTTATCATCCTTATCTTTTATTTTTTCCTGTGCAATTACCTGGTTGGCGGTAACCATAAATAAAAACATGCAGCTTAAAATTACAATCCGTTTCATTTGTGTTTAATTTAAATTGTGAAAAATAATAAAGGTAGATTTGAAAGGTAGCAGCTATTCAGGGAATTCAAGGAATGGAAGGAATATTTAAAAATACATTATTTTTTTATATGAAAACTATCAATCAATGGCTTGATGAATACGGAGAAAGTCATAAGGATGAAACCAATAAAACCATTCATTGGATATGTGTTCCCACCATATTTTTTACTATAGTGGGATTATTTTATTGTATTAAACTTCCGTTGCAACTTACGCCCACACTGCAATTGAATGTGGCAATGATCTTAATTTTATCAGTTACAGTTTATTATTTTTCGCTTTCAAAAACGATATGGATTGGAATGTTTTTGTTTGGAGGGCTATGCCTTTGCATTTGTTATTGGATAGAAATATATACTCCTGCTCCTTTATGGTTAATTAGTGTAATTCTATTTGTGCTGGCTTGGATAGGGCAATTTTACGGACACAAAGTAGAAGGTAAAAAACCCTCCTTTTTAAAAGACCTTCAATTTTTAATGATAGGGCCGATGTGGCTAATGAGTTTTATTTATAAAAAGATAGGAATAAAGTATTGAACCCCCTAAATCCCCCTGAAGGGGGACTTTGGCAGTGTATTATGTTTGCGAATTTTTCTATTAATGCAATCTTTAACTCCAATTATCGAACCCTCTTTTTGCATTCAGTTCATTGAACAATAGCGTATTTAATTACAGAAAATCTAACAGCATATAGTGAATACTATGGATGCTTTAGAATAAAAAATAATCGACAAAAAAATAAAATATTTTAAAATATTGAAAATCTACAAAGTCCCCCTTCAGGGGGATTTAGGGGGTAAATAAACCAACGTTTAATTGTTGTAACGTTTGCTCTTTATATTCTCTTGAAACAAGCAGGGAGATATTATGCCTGCTGCCTCCATAGCTAACCATCCTTACCGGAACTTCAGGAATAGTCTCAAAAATTTTTTTCAGAACATCTTTTGTTTCTGTTATCTCGTTGCCAACAATTGTAACAATAGTTTGATTGGTATCAACTTCCACCGTACCAAAAAGTTCCAGCTCTTTAATTATCTCTTTTAAATAAGCATCATTATCAATGGTTAATGAAACAGCAACTTCAGAAGTGGTTACCATATCAATTGAGGTGCGGTACTTTTCAAACACTTCAAATATCTTTCTTAAAAAACCATACGCCAGCAGCATGCGGCTGCTTTTAATTTTTATCGCAGTAATGAAATCCTTTGCTGCCACTGCTTTTACGCCAACACTTCCGGCTTCGCTTTTTATTATTGTTCCTTTGGCAGAAGGTTGTAAAGTGTTTAATAATTTAACAGGGATATTAAAATATTGTGCAGGCCAGATGCTGGCAGGGTGCAAAATTTTAGCGCCGAAATAAGCAAGCTCGGCAGCTTCATCGAAACTTAGTTGATCAATTGGTTTTGTGTTTTGAACAATTCTTGGATCACTGTTATGCATACCATCAATATCACTCCATATCTCGCAAACCGATGCGTTGGTAGCTGCGGCTATCAGCGAAGCAGTATAGTCACTCCCTCCTCTTTTTAAATTATCAACCTCACCTTTTGCATTACGGCAAATATATCCCTGTGTAATAAAAAGTTTTGTTTCCTTATAGCGCTTAAGTAACTGGGTAAGCTTAACTTTTATACTGCCTATCTGTGGCTCCTCAACCATGTCTATCGTCATAAAATCCAAAGCAGGCAGCCATACATGATCTATTTTTTGTTCTTCAAGGTAGATCCCGAAAAGCTTTGTGCTCAGTAACTCGCCCTGTGCAAGAATATCTTTGTTTAATGCCTCGCTGTAAGATATTTTAAGAATTATATTGAGGAATTCGAAATGCTCTGCCAGTACACTTTTTGCTTTATTGTAAGCGGCCTCCGTTTTTACCAACTGGATAATAAAATTCTGGTAATGCTGTTCAAGTGCGTCGATATGTTGCTTAGCAGCAGGGCGTTCTCCCTTGGCCAGCGAACTGCTTATTTCTGTTAGTGAATTTGTTGTGCCGCTCAATGCACTTAATACAACTATCTTTTGCTCATCATCGCCGGTAATAAGTTTAGCGATCTCGAACATTCTTTCAGGCTTGCCAACACTGGTGCCTCCAAACTTCATTACTTTCATGGACTGTTATCCCTCAGGGAGTTTAATGTGAACCGCAAAAGTATTGTAATAGATAAGAAATAAAAAAACTCAGTTTGCTATTAACGTTATCCGAAGCGGATCGATGGGATTAGAAATATCGTAAAGTAATATCCCGGTGGTTACATAACAGATTAATAAATTACCGTAAGCAATCACATCCTTATAAACAGCATCTTTTAAAATTTTCCGCTCAACAGGCATATATGGATTAGAAACATTATATACCCGTAAGCCATTGGTATTGCTACAAACATATAAGGTACTGTCCTGTATACCTAACCCTTCCGGAGTGCTTATTTTAGTGGTATTTTTTAACAGAGGTTGAAAAAGATTTTTAATATCATATACATACAAACCATCTTCAGCCGGGCCGCATCTTGATCCCTTAAGTGTTACAAAAGCTACCGAGTCAGTTGCAATAACGGGATCGCAGCTGCGTAAATGCCTTGCTTCACCCATTTTTGAAGGAACAGCTGCGGTGTCGATGGAATAAATATATAAACCTGTGCCCGACCCAATAAACAGTCTGTTTTTGTATGGATAAATAGTTTCCACATCAAAGCCTACGTTTACGGTATTTGTTTTTACCGGATTTTTGGGATCAGCAATATTGTAAGTGTATAAAAAATAATTATCAACCGCATATAAATAACTGCCAACAATTGTAAAACGTGCTAAAGAGCCACCCTTGCCTACATCACTAGCCGCTCCATTTGTTATTGCTGAATCTCCAGCTTCTTTAGTGCAGGAAAAACCAAATGCAATTATGATAATGAGAAAAAAATATTTAAACTGAGATTTCATAAATGAATTTGAATGTTTTAATTTTTAAAACAGGAAGCCCTTACTGAATCTTTACGCCACCCGATAACAACACTGTCTGGCTTATATCCCGGGCATTCATAATAACCTGACTCAAGGGGTTGGCTATAAAAATAATTTCTTCTTCCCTGTGGAAAGGCTCCTTTCACCCTACCGATTTCTTTTATATTTTTCGCATCAGAGATATCTATCACAACAAGGTCATCAAAATTATTACTGTAAAGATTATTGCCTTTAATAGAAATTTGTGAACAGCCATTTATAGTTATAAAGGCAATTCTATGTGCAGATGAAGGGACAGTATTATCAATAATATGTAAGCCTTTACCAATTTCCGCCTGAAAAATGTAATTACCTTTTGCATAAATATTTCCTGGTACAATAACAGGCTGTGGCTGATCTATATAAGAGATTTTTTTAGCAATAGTATCAATACCATAAATAGGTTTATTACCCCATACATTTTTTACAACAGGTAATGGACCGGGACTAACAGGTACTTTCCAGCAGGAAGAAAGAGTAGATAGTAAAAGGAAGAAGGTAAATATTCTCATATGCTTTTTTAAAAGAGACTTATAATCTTTAGTATGCTGCCTGGTAAAAAAAAAATAATTAAAAAGAAACATCCAATTTTTCACCAAGCGAACTAAGATCATCTATAATCTGCTGCAGCAAAGGAATTCCTTCCTTCATTCTTACGTCTTCCATTTCTCTTTCAATATCTCCCGGAATAAAAATCCTCTTCTCGCCTTTTACAGGTTTGGCCGATCTGAATCTTTGTATCCATTTATCCATATGAGCTTTAAATTCTTTTGCCGGCCGAAAAGCATCTATTCTCATTGCGCCAAAAAAATGACCAATACCTTCTCCCGGCATATTTTCAGGCATAGCAATATAGGCAGGAAACGGAGGTACCCACGGACCATAATTTGCACCACTTAAAACCGCAGAAAAAATATCTACAACAGAGCCTAATGCATAACCTTTATGACTGCCATGTTCTCTGTCTCCACCCAACGGCAACAAGGCTCCTCCATCTTTTAAAGCATGTGCGTCAGTTGATGGTTCGCCATCTTTTGTCTGCGCCCAGCCAACCGGCATAGCGGCATTTTTTCTTTGCAGTATTTCCAGCTTTCCATTGGCAGCAGTAGTGGTGGCAAAGTCTGCAACAAAAGACGGTTCATTACCGGCAGGTATTGCAACTGCAATTGGATTAGTGCCTAACATTCTTTCAACAGAAAATGTTGGCGCTACCAACGCCGATGCATTCGTCATTGCAATACCTATCATATCATTTTCTAAAGCCATCATAGCATGCGAACCTGCGATACCAAAATGATTGCTGTTCTTTACACTTACCCAGCCTGTACCCACCTGTTTTGCTTTTTTAATCGCTATTTTCATTGCATGTGGCGCTACCACCAAACCTAATCCTGCATCACCATCAATAGTTGCAGTGGAAGGTGTTTCATGAATAATTTTTATTGCTGGTTTTGCATTCACTCTTTTCACTTCCCACAATCGCACATACCCACTAAGCCTTGCCACACCATGACTGTCAACTCCTCTAAGATCCGCTGAAAGCAATGATGTGGCAGCGGTTTCAGCATCCTGTTCATTGCAGCCTATCTTTAAAAAAATATTTTTAGCAAAGGAAAATAAATGCTTGTAGCTGATTTTTTTTGGCATGAGCAAAAGTAAGGGTAGTTATACTAAATTGCAGACTAACGTGAATGCAAAATGAAAAATTTAAAATAATGACTGAGCTTTATTTTTGCATTTTAAATTTTTAATTTTTTTAATTAGTATTAATGGGAAGAATTTTTGAAGTTCGTAAATCAACCATGTTTGCCAGGTGGGATAAAATGGCAAAACAATTTACCCGCATTGGTAAAGAGATAGATATGGCTGTAAAGGCAGGTGGCCCCGACCCTGATAATAACTCAGCTTTACGCCGCTGTATGATAAATGCAAAGGCTGTTAACATGCCCAAAGACCGTGTGGAAGCGGCTATTAAGCGGGCAATGGGAAAGGATAAAACGGATTACCATGAAATGCTGTATGAAGGATTTGCACCACATGGGGTAGCATTGCTTGTAGAAACTGCCACTGATAACCCCACAAGAACAGTTGCCAATGTTCGCATGCATTTTAATAAAGGGCATGGCGCTTTAGGCACTACCGGAAGTGTTGCTTTTACATTTAACCGGATGGGAGAATTTAAAATAAAGAATACAGGTTTAAATATTGAAGAACTGGAATTTGAGCTGATTGATTATGGCCTGGAAGAAATTGGTGAAGATGCTGATGGTAATATTATTATCCGCACTGCATACAATGAGTTTGGAAATATGAGCAAAGCACTGGAAGAAAAAGGAATAAATGTTATTACCGCCGACCTTACCCGGATACCTACCAACACCGTGGAATTAAATGAAGAACAGGCAACTGAAGTTTTAAAACTCGTTGATAATTTAGAGCAGGATGAAGATGTGCAGAAAGTTTATCACAATTTGAAATAATCTAAACGTAAAGCAGGAGTAAACAAAGAGGGATGCATAAAACGCCTTCCGGCATAGCTTTGCCACTCATCTTTTAGAAGGAGGAACAGATTTAAGTGTGATACAAAAGCTACTTGGTCACAATGATATTAAAACCACTTTGCGGTACACGCATGTAAGTAAAACCATGATGCAAAAAATACAAAGCCCTTTAGATAAATTAAATTTAGATAAATAAAAAGTAGCAAATGAGCATAGCGGATTTTATCCGTATTTACTTCTCAAACTGCCATCAAACTTTTGAAAATAAATCTTTTATAAAATTTGAGGTAGAGTCAACTTTCATAAATAACTTCTTATATTTATGAGTTGGCTATTATTTTTAAAGACCAACCTCAAATGACATGCTATGAACTCCAGAGCGTCAAAAACGACAAGTTATATTTATCTTCTACTTGTTCCTATTATTACAGCTGGGCTTGGATTTGGTGTTGGACACGTCAGCTATAAGTTTTATTTACCAATATGGCTATTGAACGTAGTTTTAATGATAATTGCTTCTTGGTCGCTTGGTCTGAATGTTATCCGTTTGAAAAATGAAGAAGAAAACAAACTTGCAAAGGCAGCATTTTTTCTGATTGTACCGTGGATTTTAATTTCAATGTTTGCCGGATTGGGTCCTCCTCCGCATATAGCGACAGAATGGACTGCTACAGCAACGGAACAGCAGGTGCGATACTTTATGCTTGTTATCAGTGGTGTGTTTATTGCATTTGGATTTGTAGCCTTAAGGGATAGACTTAAAACAAAAGGAGAAAACTTTTATTCACTACTTGGTCTGACGGCAATATTAATTGCCATTCCCATGTTTATTATCAACATGCTTTATTGGGGATTTTACCTGACAGAGTTATTTAAACTTCAAACATCTGCCAATGCAACAAATTTTCCTGACTGGTTTTTACCAACAAATCGACTATTTGAATTAATCTCGGTAACAGAAGTAGCGTTGACCTATTTTGCGACATTTGCCATTGCTTTATCGATGCGAAAAGTAGGTTGGCTAAGCAAAACTTCCAGTTTCTTTTACATTTTATTCAGTCTACTGGCTTTCGCAGTAATCATTTTAGCGGCTTTTTTAACCGAGACGTTTAAGGCGGGTTTGGCTGTATCCATCCCAGCATTTCCATTTCTTATGCCTTATTTCATTGGTGTTAAGTTGCTACGACAAGTTGGTAAATCGAGATAGACAAATAATACTGACCAAAACAACAGCCAACAAAAGCAGGACGGGTCAGTTTTTCAAATATCCCAACAACGCCAAGCCTTGTTCGTTGTGCGTCATGCGGCTAGACACTTCAAAAACTAACGACTCGTGAATTATGTCAAAGAAAAAATTTCTCTTCTCTATTCTAATTTTATATAGCACATTTTCTTATGCCCAAACTTTACCTTCTGACAAAAAAACTGAGTTTGTGTTTCCCGACAGTAGTTGGGAATATATAAAAGATCCATCTGCGCAAGGTTGGGACACGACTAAACTGAAGAACCTAAAACAATTTATTATAGACAGTGCCAATACTACGGGCATGATGGTTATACAAAATGGCAAAGTAATATTTTCATTTGGCGACTTAAAAGAATTGAGTTACATAGCGTCCTGCCGCAAAAGTGTTCTTTCAATTTTATACGGACCTTTTGTAGAAAACGGTAAAATCAATTTAAACAGCACTCTTGAACAATTAAATATTGACGATATAAATGGTCTATCGCCAATTGAGAAAAAAGCTACAATTCGAAATCTACTCACAGCAAGGTCGGGTGTATATCATGAACCCAGCTATTCGGGTGATGAATATGCGATTGCACCCAAAAGAGGAAGCGTTAAGCCTGGTAGTTTTTTTCTGTACAATAATTGGGATTTTAATTTGGCAGGCTACTTATTTGAAAAACTTAGTGGCATTGGTATCTATGACGCTGTTGATTCCATGCTTGCTCGACCTTTAAACATGGAGGATTGGGATAAAAAAATTCAACAGAAAGCCGCTGATACGTTAAAGTCAATTTATCCTGCGTACCCAATGTGGTTTTCCACAAGAGACATGGCAAGGATAGGATACTTGATGTTACGGAATGGACAATGGAAAGGAAAACAAATTACCCCTAAAAATTGGGTACATACAGTAACTACTCCTTTCACTTCGTTCAAAGAAATTACAGCTTTCAAAGCTCCATATTATAAAGACGGAGCCTACATGAGGTATTTTGGTTATGGCTATTTATGGTGGGTTTGGGATTCACCCAACAATAAAGGTGTGTATGAAGGGGCATATACAGCCCAGGGAAATTTTGGACAATATATAACCGTATTACCCGCATTAGATTTAGTAATTGCACACAAAACAAAAGCTGTATACGAAAGATATACATCAAACTATTTGACAATTCTAACAAAATTGATTGCCGCGAATAATTCGGAATTATCAAGGACAACTAGCAACAAGAAGTAGCACGAACGCACAACAAGGGGTTTAGCGTTATTGGGGCAGGACTTTGTTAGCATCGGCTGCAGTTTGTCTTGTCCTGAAATAGGTTGACACAAAATCAACCAAAAATGGATATACAAAAAGAAGCGGTAAGAGAGTATTTAGTTGATGGAATACCTTACCGG
>JAYVEA010000064.1:0-5682 GCA_043749085.1 Chitinophagales bacterium | reverse complement strand
TATCAACAAATGCACATTGTAAACGTGTCAATTCACCATTATAACTGATAAGCATATCACCTTTACCAATTAATTGTTCTGCGCCGCCAACATCTAATATTGTACGGCTATCGATCTTGCTGCTAACTTTAAAAGCAATCCGGGCAGGAAAATTTGCTTTGATGGTACCTGTAATAATATTTACTGATGGGCGCTGTGTAGCAATGATAAGATGTATACCTATTGCCCTTGCAAGCTGCGCCAAACGGGCAAGTGGCATTTCCACTTCTTTACCTGCAGTCATAATAAGATCAGCAAATTCATCAATTACCAAAACAATAAATGGTAAATATTGATGACCTTTTTCAGGGTTTAATTTTCTTGAAACAAATTTTTCATTGTACTCTCTTATATTTCTTGTGCCAGCTTCTTTTAAAAGATCGTAGCGGTTATCCATTTCAATGCACAAAGCATTGAGGGTATGAATTACTTTCTTTGTGTCGGTTATAATCGCATCTTCTTCGCCGGGTAATTTTGCTAAAAAATGATTTTGGATCTTGCTATAAATACTTAACTCAACTTTTTTGGGATCGATCAAAACAAACTTTAATTGCGAAGGATGTTTTTTATACAATAAAGAAACAAGAATGGCATTAAGCCCTACAGATTTTCCCTGGCCTGTTGCACCCGCCATTAAAAGATGCGGCATACTGGTAAGGTCTACGATGAAATTATCGTTGTCAATTTTTTTACCAATTGCGATGGGCAAGGAAAAATTATTATTCAGGAATTTTTCAGAGCTTAATAATGTTTTCATGCTCACAACTGTTTTGCGAACATTGGGAACTTCGATACCGATCGTTCCTTTACCAGGTATTGGGGCAATGATACGAATGCCAAGCGCAGCAAGGCTTAGCGCTATATCATCCTCAAGATTTTTTATCCTTGAAATACGAACGCCAGGCTTTGGTACAATTTCATATAGGGTAACTGTCGGGCCAACTGTGGCCATAATTTTATCTATCTCAATATCATAATTTTTTAATGTATTGATGATCTGGTTTTTATTTGTTTCAAGTTCGGCAGGATCACGAACAATCTGTTCGCTGCCATGTGTTTCCAGAAGATCAAGTGTTGGTCTTTTATAATCTCTAAGGTCCAAAATAGGATCATAAGGTTTTAAGGCCTCTGTCTTAACTACAGGAGCAGGATCTTCAATAATTTTCTCAGCAACACTTTTTATTTCCAGTTCAAGATCACTTTTGGGGATATCTGTGATAGATTCTTTATTATCATTAATTGTATTACTGTTGACTGATTCGTCTTTTTCAATTAACTGCAGATCAAAATTAGGAATGGGCTCTTCTTTAGGAGCAATCATTTGGTTGCTTACTTCCTGTAGAGAATTGGTCTCCAGGGAAATTAATTCATTGTCGTCCGTATGCTTTCCTGCAAAAGAATCATCTATTGTTAAAGTAGCACCAGCTTCGATTAAAGAAGCCTTTTTCTTAGAAAATTTAAAAGCAGGATTAAATCTCCAGATAACATACGACAGGAATGATATCAATAGAACTGCGGCTGTGCCTACCTTTCCGATAATTTGTTGCATCCATTCATTTAAGGTATCGCCACCTGCACCGCCCCATGCAAATGCTTCTCCCTGCATTAAAAATGCTGCAGTTACACTAATAATTATCAGCCCGGCAATTACATATTTAATATTGCGGCTTAATGAAAATAATCTTCTGCCAAAAAATAAATTAACACCTATAATAAAAAAGAGCGTACAAATTAGATAAGAGGCTATACCAAATCCCTGTCTTATAAAAATGTCAGAGAAGTATGCTCCTGATGTGCCGAGCATATTGGCTGCTGGTGCATCGTTTTTAGGTAATAAAATTTTTGCTCCTTTAGTAAGTATTGACTGATCTTCCTGCCAGGTAAATAAATAAGATGTAAATGCAACGAATAAAAGAAATGCAACCAATAAAAAAAATGCACCGATTATTTTATGTGTGCGTTCATCTCTCCATAATTCCTTAGCCACCACTTTTTCAACCGTTTCGGGTTTCATTTTGGCAGGATCAGGGATTTTACTTTTTTTTCTTTTAGAAGTATTGGGCATGTTATGGCAAATATAATAAACGTTCCAGAGGTTTAAAAAGTTAAAAGGCTTTAGGAAGTTTGTTTTTTATTTTGAAATAAACCTATAAATAAAAATACCCATCCAAGAATAAATGCAAGGCCGCCGGCTGGTGTAATTGCTCCAATCCAATTGTAACCCGGCATAACAACGCCTTTAATGTATGTTAATATATAAAGTGAGCCACTAAACAAAATTATTCCGGCAATAAAAAATATTCCAGACCATCTTATAAATTTATTTGAAAACTCTTTATACAGGATGCCTGCAGCAAGCAATGCAAATACATGATAAAACTGGTATCGAACGCCTGTTTCAAAAATATTTACAGCATAATCTGAGATTTTTTCCTTTAAAGCATGTGCGGCGAAGGCTCCCAATGCTACAGACAATAACCCAAATACGGCGGCTGTTTTTATAAAACCTTTATGCATATCAAACATTTAAAAATTCAGGAATATAATCCTGAGTAAGGTTATCAACATTTAAAATAATTTTAGCCTGGTTGTAAAAATGTTCTCTTTCTTTTATTTTTTCAGTTATATAGAAAAGCAATTCGTCGTCTTTCAAATTTTTTATTAATGGACGTTTCTCTTTTTCACTTTTCAATCTTTTTAAAATATTTTCTGAAGAAGATTGTAAATAAACGCAAGTTCCGTTCTTATTCATCCAGGAAATATTATCATTAAAGCATGGTGTGCCTCCGCCTGTGGCGACAATAATATTATTTTTATTGCTTAAGCTTCTTAAGATATTTGTTTCGAGGTTGCGGAAATGATCTTCACCATCTTCAGCAAATATTTTTGTGATAGTTTTTCCCTGTTGCTGCTCTACAATTTCGTCAATATCGAAATACTCCAGGCCGGAAAGTTCACACCACTTTTTTCCCCAATATGTTTTTCCAGAGCCCATAAACCCGGTAAGAAATATTTTTTGATATGCTGAGGTTTGAGGCATTATTTAAAAGCATTTAATCCTGTTATATCCATCCCGGTTATCAATAAATGAATATCATGTGTGCCTTCATAAGTGATAACACTTTCTATATTCATCATGTGCCGCATGATTGAGTATTCTCCTGTAATGCCCATCCCGCCTAATATTTGACGTGCATCTCTGCAAATATTTGCAGCTACCTCACAGGAATTCCTTTTAGCCATGCTAACCTGTTGAGGCGTTGCTTTTCCCTCGCTCATTAAAACACCGAGCCGCCAATTAAGTAATTGTGCTTTGGTAATTTCAGTGATCATCTCTGCCAACTTTTTTTGTTGTAACTGAAATGCACCAATAGGTTTATCAAACTGAATTCTCTCTTTTGAATATCGCAAAGCAGTATCATAACAATCCATTGCGGCACCCAATGCTCCCCATGCAATACCATAACGGGCTTTGGTTAAACAACCGAGCGGACCTTTTAATCCTTTTACATTTGGTAAAATATTTTCTTTTGAAACTTTTACATTATCAAAAACTAATTCGCCTGTTGCGCTTGCACGCAGGCTCCATTTACCGTGTGTTGTTGGTGTGGTGAAACCTTCCATTCCTCTTTCAAGGATCAATCCTTTTATTTCTCCATTCTCATCTTTTGCCCAAACAACTGCCACCTGTGCAAAAGGTGCATTGCTGATCCACATTTTACTTCCATTTAATATAACGTAATCTCCGGCTTGTTTAAAATTGGATAGCATTCCTGAAGGATCGCTTCCATAATCTGGTTCTGTTAATCCAAAACATCCAAGCCATTCACCACTGGCAAGTTTTGGTAAATATTTTTTTCTTTGTTCTTCACTTCCGTATTGATAGATAGGAAACATAACCAATGAACCCTGCACAGAAGCTGTGGAGCGGACACTACTGTCGCCTCTTTCCAATTCCTGCATCATTAATCCGTAAGAAATATAATCCAGTCCGCCGCCCCCATATTCCTGCGGAATGGTTGGCCCAAAACATCCAAGATCACCCAGTTGCGTTACAATTTGTTGAGGAAATTCAGCACGCTGTGCAAAATCTTCAATTATTGGTGATATTTCTTTCTTCACATAATTACGTACAGAATCTCTTACCAGCTTATGTTCTTCACTAAGTAATTCATCTACCAAAAAATAATCAGGAGATTGAAAAAGGTCTTGTGCCATTTTATATTTATGGTTTTATTTTTATGTAGCCGGCAGTAGTACTTTAGTGTGCTTCATTGGCGTCGCACTCTTGTACATTATTTCTTTATTGAGCAAAAGAGTAACGCAAAGAACGCTAAGAAAGCGCAAAGTTTCGCAAAGGGATTAGTTAAATATAATCTTTAAGGTAGCTTTTCATTTCTGTTTGATATTTCAATGCAGCGGCTCTTGCCTTTTCTGCAAAATTTTCCTCTTCTCCTGCATAAATAATGGCCCGGGAAACATTTACTAAAAGCCCGCAATCCTTTGTCATTCCATGTTTTGATACTTCTTCCAAACTACCGCCCTGTGCACCTATGCCCGGAACCAATAAAAAATTATCAGGAATAATTTTACGAATACGCATCAATTGATCTGCCTTTGTTGCGCCAACTACAAACATTAAATTATCAGGAGTTCCCCATTTAGCGGCAGTTTCCAGAACAGTTTCATATAGAAAATTAGTTTCCTGTTTGCGGGTATGAATTCCTTCTTCAAGATCATCAATTTCAGTAAGAATTTTTTTCATTTCAAAATCTGCAGCACCCGGGTTAGAAGTTAATCCCAAAAGTATTGTCCATTTATTTTCATAATCTAAAAATGGCTTTACAGAATCTTCACCCATGTAGGGTGCCACCGTAATAGCATCAAAGTTCAACGTTTCAAAAAATGCTTTTGCATATTGAGAAGAAGTATTACCGATGTCTCCACGCTTTGCGTCTGCGATCTTAAAATGTGTTGAAGGAATATAATTTACAGTCTTTTCCATAGCATTCCAACCTTTCACACCCAACGCTTCATAAAATGCTGTGTTTATTTTGTAGGAAACACACAGATCTTTTGTAGCATCAATTATTTGTTTGTTGAATTCAAAAACAGCATCAGTATGTGATTGTAAGTGATTTGGGATTTTAGTAATTTCAGTATCCAATCCAACACAGAGGTAAGATTTTTTTGAAAAAATTTCTTTTATTAATTGTTCCCTTGTCATTTTATTGTTTTGGCATACTCAATCTTTTTTCCATTTCTAATGCAATCGCTTTTTCATTATTACTTCCGTTTTCACGCAGATGTTTTATAATGCTTTCTCTCGTTTCCTTATCATTGGTTTGACTTAGTTTGAACACATGATCTAAACTTTCTATTTCAATAGTAAAGGAAGTAATTGCCTTTACCATTTTCCCAATATAATCTTCGGAAAGTTTATTAAAGGCAGCTACGCTATCAGGCTTCTCATATTTATCTGTAATAGATTCAATAGCTTGTCTTGTATCGGCTTCATCGCCAAATTTTATTTTGCCCTTAGCCTGCACTGTCATATAATTCCAGGTAGAGCCTGAGTGTGGGTTGGTGTACCAGCTTGCACTCACATAACAATGCGGTCCGTTAAATATAACCAACACATTT
>JAYVEA010000063.1:0-16695 GCA_043749085.1 Chitinophagales bacterium | reverse complement strand
CGGGTAGGTCTACTACTGTAAGTGTCGAACTAGCTGTGGGTCTCCCTATTGATCCAAATCCTATTTTAATAAAATTTCCGCCACCAGCGGCGCCAAGATCATCATGAGCGTAAAGTTGATTAGAACTTTCTAAAGAGGCACCTGTTACAGTAAAAGTTTTGCCATCAAATGTCCATTGAGATGTAGCTGTAATCGAAGCTGGATCGTTACTCTTGCTACAACTACAACAGAATATTGTTACGAAGACAATTAGCACAGTGAGAGATAAAATATTTCTTTTCATATGAAGTTGTTTTGGTGATTGATAATACAAACGAAGATAAAAGATAAATTGAGTTTTACGCAAATTCGCCCAAAGAATTTTTTCAGAGAAACTTCTCTTTGTGGAATGGTGTATTTAAAAAATCAAAAACTTTTAAATGATTTTGGTGCACACATCAGAAAATTGCGGTTGGCTAAAAAAATGACGCTTGAAGAACTGGCCTATGCCAGCGACATAGAATTAAGCCAGGTACATCGAGTAGAAAAGGGGAAAACAAATCTATCGTTATCAACAATAGATACTCTTGCAAAAGGACTTGAAATATCTATCGGAGAATTATTAAAGGATTTCTAGCAATTACTCAATTTAACACCAAATCATTTTAAGTAAAAAAACCGCCTAACGTTTACACGCTAAACGGCTGCATTGTTCTCATAAATTTTAAACTATGAATTGCTTCATTGATTTAAAGAATATGAATACTAAAATTAAGAGAATCATCCAAGATTCTTTACATTAAAATGTCATACTCAATTTCATGTCTAAGGCAGAAGTTATCTAAGTCTTCACTATTACCGTCTTCTGTAATTACCTGAACTATTACTTTTGAATCACCTTTCTTAGTGTGAACTGCATTAACATTCTTTACATTTAGATGGTCATTTTGTTTAGCGGTAAGAATTACCAGGTATTTTTCTATAACTTTCTTCGCTTGATCGTAATTTATTGATCGCATAATTGGATTGGAAGATTAATCAAAGGGGTTTATTATTTTAATGAATATTTCAATTGTCCACAAAAGGTAAATTAATTTATTTCTCATACACTCAATAAGGGTCTAATCTTCACAAGGAATTTTTTATTATTGTTCACTTCTATAAAGACTATTTGAACTTATTTTAGTACTACAATCTGCCCCAAAATAAATCATTTCAATTTCATTTAGGTTATGGAGCCCTCAGCTAAAAAAGAAGCTTAGCTCAGCCGACTTTTTAGGAGGCTTGCAGGTGGCCGTGCCGCCAACAAAGACAATGGAAGGAGGCACGACTGGAAATTGTCTGCGTGCGCCTGCTGAGGTGGTGACCACACAAGCCCTGAAAGGGCGGTGGGCAGCTACGTCATACGCAAGGGTTTGGAATGTGTTTTTGATTTAAAAGGTTTTGTGGTAAAGACAAAAACCATAACAAACCCGCAGTTGAAGCAGGCCGCAAGGCACGCCAAAATTATTGGGAACGGTGACTGAAAAGATACTTACATGAACGTTCCATACGAAGTGAGAGCATGGTGAAATGAGCAAGCCGGGCTTTGTATTTCTCCAGGTGGAATATGAAGCATTGGATTGTGCGTAGTAAATATTCCCTTGGTGAAATACAAAATGTAAAGGCCGAATAGAACCAAGCGAGAGCGAAGTATGGATAAGAAAGTGAATGAAAGTTTCTTTTCATCCAGAGTAGTTCCCATGAACGCAGGAAGGAGGAAGAAAAAGTATGCCAAACTTACCCGAAGGGATTTGCAGGTATAAACATTCCTTAAAGTAAAATAGAAACATTATGTTTTTTCCTGCAAAGGTTTGGCATATCTTTTTTTATTGACGACTGACGGAGTGAGTCCTTATAACCTGAATCAATTAAATGAAATTCAAATTCTGGATAAGTTTTGACATATTTATTGATTTCCTTTATCTAAAACCTGTTTTACTTTTTTTATATTCTCTTCGGGAATGGCTACTTTGGGTGAAATTAATAAGCTAATTCTTTCACTCTGAGTCTCTGTGCCAACCATCAGGGTTTTAATCTCTGTTGGAGTAAAATTCTGTGAACGTATCTTATGCTTTTTTTGAAGAATTTCTTCTTTTATATCTTTTTGAAGTGTTTCTGCTTTTTTTAACACAGAAATGCCACTTTCTGATGCTAATATATCTAGAGTATTCCTCATGTTTATGTGATGATCAAATTCTGCAATTAAGTTGACAATATTTTCTCGATCACGTGGATCTAGTTGTTGTGCTATTTCATAAGTATTTATTTTTTTAAATGAAGCCAAGATAACTTCAATTGCCTCAGTTGGGATCACAAAAAATTCATAACCTTGCTCGTAGTAATGTTTCATTTTCAATGATTCCATTGCCTGTGTTGGCACTATAAAAAATACTGTATTATATATTTTGGGATTATTGTTTATCTTTTCGACTGTTGATTTTACATTATTAATTATATAACTCTGTAAATCCGATTCCGATTTTTTTGCATCAAAAATGACATACTGATCTAAAAACTCAATCAAGAAATCTGGTTTAAATTTTCCACCAAAATCCACTGGCAAGTTATTATTATCATAATAGGTAAAGCAGTATCTGGGGGCCTTACAAAGTTCAGTTAATTGTAATTTAACGTTACCCTCATGTTCTGCCCACATTCTGTTTCTTTCTTCCTTTTCTCGCTGAATCTTTTCCTCATCCTCTTTACGAATTCTTTGCTTTTCATCTTCAAGAGCGATTTTTGCTTCATCAAGTTTTTGAATTTTATTATCAAATTCTTTTAGTTTACTACTTTCAGTCGCTTTGAATTTACTAATCTCAGTTACTAGTTGTTGCTTTTCGTTAACTATGGTTGCCTTTTCTGCCTTCAAATTAGTGTTTTCAACAAACATCTGTTTATTCTTGCCTACAAACTGATCTTTTTCTGTTTTTTCATTTTGAAGTTCGTTTGTCAATATTCCAATGCTCTGATCTCTTTGACTTAAATCAGCCTTTAAACGAGCGTTTTCTTCTATGATTTTTTTATCCTCACTCATTCCTTTCTTTTTGAGAATTAGAAATATAATCCCAATCAAAAGAAGACCAAGTAATATATTTGTTATCATAATAAAATCTTTAAATTATCTAATAATCTGGATTGTATTTATGAATTTTTAATAGCAATAATGCCAAGGGGAATAAATACAATAACTACTTAAATCTACTTAGATTTAATGAAGATGTCAATCAATTTTGATACTTTAAGTATATCTATATATAAAGTGTCATTTACGTTATTCCCTAGTTTTCAAATAATGTTAGTTCTGTATTTTTTTGCTTTCTAGCTTCATTCCTTGCATATATAGCCTGCTCCACTATTCCCCTTTCAACTGCATAGATTTTTCTTGAGTACACTATTACTTCAGTTTTTGTTAACTGCTTTTCTTTTGTAATTGGCAAAGTGTAAGCGCTGAAAGGTTCTGAAGTAGTTCCATCAATTAATAGTTTTAGATAGATACAATATTGAGGCAGGCGAATAAAATCTTCTACATTAAATAGTGAATTAAATTCCGGTTTCAAGATTTCTGCATCATTTGCACCAATGCGAAAAGTAATTATTGTTCCAACATTTCCTAATATGGCCTTTCGTATATCCTCGTGTAGCTGATCTATGTATTGATGAGTAAGAAAGAGCGATAACCCATACTTTCTTGATTCAGACAGGATATCAGCAAAGGATAATGTAAGAAATGAATGCATTTCATCAATGTAGAGATAAAAGGGGGTACGCGTATGGATTGGCTGTTTGCTTCTTCCTAAGGCGGCTGTCTGAAATTGAGTAACGAGCATACTTCCTAATAATGTCGTTGCATCTTCACCTAAATGTCCTTTCGATAAGTTTGCAATAAATATTTTCTTTTGATTCATGACATCAGCGATGGTGAAAGAGGATACTTCCTGGCCGACTATATTCCGTAAAAGAGGATTGGTTTGAAATAGTCCAACTTTATTTACAATCGGTGAAATTGCTTCACTTTTAAACTGAGGCGACATAGCATTAAATTCTTTGTACCAGAAATCAAGTAGGGCTGTATCAGTAACATATTGTAATACTTTCTTTCGAAAATAAAAATCAAGAAGCAACGGCTGAATATCCAGCAATGTTGCATGAGGATAATGTACCAGTGTTAGTATGGTATTACGTAAAATGTGTTCTAATCTCGGTCCCCAGGATTCAGACCAAATCCGCTTAAGTGTTGAAACGATATTTGATGCTACCAAATGACGTTCTTCTATTTTAATATTATATAATGGGTTAAAACTAATAGGATAGTCTGTATCACATCCATTAAAGTAAATCACATCTTTAATCCGCTCGTTAGGTATATAATCCAAAATGGTTTCGGATAAATCTCCGTGTGGATCAATGATGCCTATAGCTTTACCGTAATGTATATCGTCAATAGCCATGTTTAATAACAAGGTACTTTTTCCAACACCTGTTTTCCCAATACAATAAATGTGGCCAGCCCTGTCTTTATCTTTAATGCCGAAAACCTGATTTGTATTGCGAAAATTAGTTTTGCCGATTCTGGTAATGTTGTCCATAACCAAATACTACTAATGCAAGTGAATCGAAGTAAGAGAGGGTGATTTTTCATAAACTAATTGCAAGTGAAACTATTGAGATAAGCCTCTATCACCTAAATACTAGCTATCTCCATCAAAATTATTCCGCTGCATACCTTTTAAAATTCTCTGCTTGTTCAAATATTTCTTTAAACACTTCATCCTTTGGAACAGGTGGATAACCGTTTTCAGCAAGCACTAATATTAAACCTACTTTTAATTCAGCTTTTATATCATCTCGTTGTGCCCAGTCTGTGTATTTGGCTTTGTCGTCAACAATTTGTTTTACTGATTGAGAAAGGGTAATTAGTTTATCTTCTGGGTATTCAAAATCATATTTCAATGCAATGGATTTCAAGATGTCATAAAATGCTTTCTCTTCAAAGTCAATCCCCAATTCCTTAAATGAATTACGCTCTTTTTGCAGGTCTTGGAAAAGATTGGCAAATTGCTCGGCTACATCATCTAACACATGACTTTGAAATACATCAAAATCCTTCCTTTCATTATAGACTTCCACCAATTTTTTAAGTTTTTTAGAAAAATCTACTCCTTTAATTCTATTGATTCTTTTAAATTCATCAATGGCTCTAGTAAGTAATTTTTGAAGAAGTTTTATTTTAGTATTTGGCAGTTTTATTTTTTCAATCTTAGACATATACTCATCACTGAAAATATCTGCATTATTTTTGGGATCGCTCTTGTCTAACTTAAATATTTCTTCTACTCCATCGCTTATTAGGGCTTCTTCAATCATTTTTCTTACCCGGTCATTCATCTGAGCTGAATCGGGTGCATCCCCTTTAGTCAATTTGTGAATAATGGCTTTAATGGCAAAGTAAAAATGGATATGATCTCTCTGGTCTTCGCTAATATCCTCACTTGAACAGCACAAATCATAAGCAGAACGCAGTTTTTTTACCATTTCTATAAATCGCTTTTCTATATCATTAGTTAACTGAGCATATTCAGCAGCACGATTCAAGCAGTCTAACTTTTGTAAAGGTGTACCATTGAAGTAAAGTGTAGTATCAAAATTGTGAAACAACTTTGCTAATAAATCTAACTGGTCTTTGACTAAAAAAACTGCTTTGTCAATATCTTCAAAATCATCACCGCTTACTTTGCTATATTTTGCCAAAGCAAGATTCATATTGCTTTTGATGCCAATGTAATCAACCACTAAACCTACCTCTTTGCCTTCATACACACGATTTACTCTTGAAATGGTTTGAATCAATGAATGTTGCTCTACCGGTTTATCAATATAAATAGTTTCCAGGAATGGCACATCGAACCCGGTAAGCCACATATCCACAACCATAGCAATTTTGAAATTTGATTTTACATTTTTAAACTGGCGATCCAGTTCCTTTCTATCATCTTTGGTGCCAAGCATATCGTACATGATTTTCGGATCATCCTTATGCCTTGTCATTACCATCTTTATTTTTTCAATAGGCTTTAGCTTTTTCTTTTCCTCGTCAGTCAGTTCTGCACCTTCTTCACAATCCCTGATCTCTGCCCACTCCGGCCTTAAGGCAATGATTTCCTTATACAATTCATAGGCAATAGGTCTGCTGCTTGATACAAACATTACTTTACCTTTTACACTGGCCCCTTCTTCAATCCTTTTTTCGTAATGTTCAATAAAATCAACAGCAACCAGTTTAAGGCGTTTGGAGTCCCCTAAAATAACTTCCATTTGGGTAACCGCTTTTTTACTTTCCTCTATCTGGTATTCATTTGTTCCTTCTACGGAACATTTTTTATAGTACTCTTCTATCTCTTTGAGTTTTTCTTCGTTCAATAATACTTTGGCAGCACGGCCCTCATACACAATTCTTACAGTGATTCCATCTTCTACGGATTCTTTCATCGTATAAGCATCTTCCACTTTACCAAAAACATCTAAAGTGCCATCAATTGGAGTTCCTGTGAAGCCTACGTAAGTGGCATTAGGCAATGAATCATGCAGGTATTTGGCAAAGCCATATTTGCGTTCAACTCCTTTAGCTGTAATTTTTAATTTTTGGTCAAGGTTAATTTGAGATCGGTGGGCTTCGTCAGAAATACAAATTACATTCGTTCTTGCGGTTAGCAATTCGGTGCTTTCTGTAAATTTATGAATGGTTGTAAGAAATACACCGCCACTGTTTCTGTTTTGCAATAATGTTTTCAGTTCATCACGGGTTTCCACGCTTATTACATTTTCATCACCAATAAAATTTTTGGCATTGGTAAATTGCGCCGAAAGCTGGTCGTCTAAATCTGTTCGGTCTGTAATCAATACAATGGTTGGGCTTGCAAAGTGTGGGCTTTTCATTAACAGCCGGGTCAGATACAACATTGTAAAACTCTTTCCCGAACCTGTTGCACCGAAATAAGTGCCGCCCTTTCCGCTTCCGTATGGACGCTGATTTATCCTGATGCTTTCAAACAATTTATTAGCGGCATAATATTGCGGATACCTGCATACAATTTTAATATCATCTTTTGAAGTATCAGGAAAATAAATAAAATTGCGGATAACATTTAACAAACGCTCTTTATTAAATAAACCTTTAATCATTGTAAATAACGAACTGATGCCATCTGCTGCTTCATCGTTATCGTTTATTTTTCTCCAGGCATAGAAGAAATCGTAAGAAGCAAAGAGAGAACCCATTCTATTATTTACTCCATCGCTGATAACACAAAATGCATTGTACTTAAATAGTTCCGGAATATCTCTCCGGTAACGAATGGTAAGTTGTGTAAAAGCATCTTTAATAGTACAGCTTTCCTTGACTGCAGTCTTAAATTCTATAACTATTAAAGGCAACCCGTTAATGTAAACAATGCCATCCGGTATTCGTTTCTCGTAACCAAGTATCTCCAGTTGATTTACGATTTTATAAATGTTATTGTCTTTTGTTTGGTAAACTGCTTCTGGCTCTGCAGCAATGCGTATTTCATCACCAGCTATTTCTCTCTCCTGATTTCCTAAAGTTTTAAAATCTATCAAATGAATAAAAAGATCTTTCTTGCTTCTGTCCTCACGCTTAAAAACAAATCCGTCTGCCACTAATTTCATTATGGCTTTGTTGCTGTCATACAAAGCTGAACTCGGAAACAATTCTAAAGTTCGGAGGATGCTTTCAATTTCTCGCAATGTAATTTCATCATCAGAATATTGACTCAACAAAAATTGTTTCAAATCATCACGAAGCAACACATCACTCATTTCTTTGTGAATGGTTTCGCCTTTGCAATGCGGAATATTTTCCGCAGCAAATAATTCAATGACGGCTTGCTCTAATGTTTCTTCGTTGAATTTCATTTTATGCAATAGTTTCTACTTGATGTTCTCGCATCATCATACCATAGTGTGCGGAATGTCCCATTTGGTAAAATATTTTTTTAAACACTTCAAAATATTTGTCAATAACCGATTCTTGATACTCAATAAATATATCATCTGGGATACTATGTGAGCCATCGTTTATCCAACAAATTAATGAACGACAAATCTCTTGTTCTTGAGGAATTTGAAAACTATCAATCAAGTGGTCATCTGCATATCTGCCAAGTATCTTGAAATAATTTTCAATGATTCTTCTCATTGTGTTTTGAATAGTAATGTCTGAATTTGCATCTCTATTTTTTAGTTCTTGCCAAAGTAGTTCATAAGAATTCTGAATAGGATTTTTCATTTCATATTTCTGGATGGTTGAAACAATTCCTTTTCGTCTTAAAATCCAATAAAATGTTTCGCTGTCATTATTCTTGCTTCTATCAACAAATGAAACTTCCTTGTGGAAATAAACATTATGAGTAAGTAAAATAATCTGTTTGATTTTGCTTTCGCCTTGCTTAATCGCTTTGATAATTTCTTTAAGTAAAGCACTAACTACGAAAAGAACATTGCTGTCTAAACTTGAAATCGGGTCGTCCACTACTAAAATTCTTTCGTCTAAAACGGTTTCAGCAGTTATGCCTCCTTTTGCAAATTGCAAAAAGTGTAGAAAGGTGAGAAAAGTAATTTCACCTTCACTTAAAGTTGAATCAGCAAGAGTTCCATCTTCTCTTAGAATTTGATACATATTCTTTTCGGTTTTAAATGGAACAATTTTAAAATTCAAAATATCATAGTATTTCAGTGTATTATTTATTTCGTCAATGGATGGTTGAACACTCGTTACATTCTTATTTTCTTGAACTATTTTATTGTTTTGCAAATTATATTGAGTAAGCAATTCTTGCCGTTGAACTGTTAATGCCTCTATACCTTTTTGCAAACCCTTTGACTTTTTTTCGTAATCTTCAATATGCTCCCTTGATTCTTCAAAAAGAAATTTCCAAATCTCTTGGATTAAATCTGTTCTTTCTGATTTATAATTAGTCACAATAAAATTGTGTGCTGCAATTGCTGTATTTGCTTCTGTAATTAGCTGCTGAATATTTTCTAACTGTTCCTTTACAGAAATCAAATCAATACTTCTGCTTGGCTCTTTGATTTTGTTGTTAAGCAATTCACGATTTGAAATGAATTGACTTGATAAAGTTTTCAAGTGAGCCGAAAAAGATTCGGTATTAAGTTTTGTTTCTGTATTTGCTTTCTCTGCTGTTTCAACTTCTAACAAAAGGTTCGTGAGATTTAGAGCAAGTCGGTTGTATTCTTCGTTGTTGTCTTTTACAAGTTTGGTATCTGTTGTAAAAGTTTCATCAAAATAATTTTCCAACTGCTTTCTGAAATCTTCTGTGATGGTGGGCTGTTGACAGAACGGACAAGTTTCATCTTCTTGTAGATAGATTCTTCCTTGATTTACCCAATCATTCAAATTTAATTTCTGAATTAATATTGCAATATCCACATCTGTCTTTCCTATTATCTTCTTCTGCCAAATATTATGAGTTTCAATTTCAATTAATCTCGCAAAGTCAATCGTTGAGATTGATTGCAATGTTGTTGGTGGTTTCCCAAAAACTGTTTCAGCTTTTCTTTTTAACTCCGCATAACTTTTAAACGGTGAAGTATTATTATGAAACTCTTCAAGTAGCTTGTTTCTAAATTTTTCTCCTTTTTGAAATCCTACAAATGCTTCTTTGAAATCAACTTCATATTTCCTAAAAATATTTTCCCAAACCTTATCTCTGAATAACACTTCGTTTTGCTGTTTAGATTCTACTTGCTTATCTAATGTATTTCGTTTTTTAAATCCCTTTTGTCTTATCACTTCTAATTCAACCTCCAATAATTTTAAAGATTTTATTTGTTCTGGCGTTGCATGTCCTAATGTAAAAACCCCAGTCATTTTACCATTTTTAAAACTGTTCTCTCGGAATTCTTTATTGTAAACTAAAGTTTTTATAGGCGAATTATTTTGCCATTGATGAGAGCAATCTGAAAATTGCGGATTGGTTGTATCAGCAAGGTATCTTGTAAGAGTTGTCTTACCACTTCCGTTTGCACCATAAATAAAATTTACCTTCTTCAAATCTGTGATTTGAATGCCTGAATCATCGTAGGTGGCAATTTTTTTTATGGTGACTGATTCTAACATTTTTAATTTTCTATAGTTGCAAGTTTTGAGAGTAAAAGATTCTTTGTAATTAACAGTTTTTGATTTTCTAAACCTTTTAAACCCATAGTTTCAAAAATCGCTGTTACTGTTTTTTCAAAATCACATACTGAACCAAAACCTGGATATTTAATTTTATAGTTCCTCAAATCTCCCAAGAGAAGATTTGACTGTGTTGAACCTCCTGCTAAATCAATTATGTTTTTGCTGTGGGATTTCAATAAAGAAAACAAAAAATAGGGTTTAGCAATTTTCATATTTGGTTTTAAAATGGCAACACTCTTTTGAAATGTGGTTCTTTTTGTTTCAGGTAAATCTTTCACAATGGCCATTCTTCCAATAGTTCCAGCATTGGTAAGTAATATGTCACCTGCTGCAAGATTTGTTCTCCTATGAGTTTCTTCAAAATCCTTTTTTGTGATTTGTCTTGCGTTGTCATAAATAATTTCTCCATTACTCAAATCTTTTACACTCACAAAATAATATCCTGAATTTGTTTCATCATTACAATCCCCGTGTTTTCCATCTGTTATTAAAGAACATAAATCGCCAATACTTTTTGTTTCCCAATTTTCTTCTTGCTTCTCAACAAACCATTGCTTGTAAATTGCCTGTGCTGTTTCGTCTAATTTTTGAATGAGTTGGTTGTTGAGTGCAATGCTGTTTACAATGGTGTTGTATTCTTTTACAATTTCTTTTTGCTTGTCGGGTTTTGGAATTGGTAATTTCATTTCGCAAAAATCTTCCCACTCCAAACTTCCACGAACACCACCAATAGCATAGAAGCAAGCTTCACGGTCAAATTCTTGTCGGCTAAACCACATCATTAAATATTCGGGTAAAAGTTCTTCGGTGTCTGTAATTTCAAATACAGGATATGCTTGTGAAATTATTGCTTCATCAACTTCCTTCAATAAAGCAACTGGCATTTTTTTATCTCTCCTTACTTGCATGGTGCTACAAGCGAATTGATTTCTGCGAATGATTTTATAATTCTCCATGTCTGTTCCAATCAAGTTGGCAACAGAAGGAATGAACTGCTTGGAAATACTCAAACCTAAAAGTGCTTTTCCTTTTAGTCCTTCGTTTCGTTCATCAACCAAACGAATGTTGTCGCCAATCTTTTTAAAGTTTGATTTCATATCCTAACTCTTTAAAAACGGTTAGCAAATCCTTTTTTGATTGTTGTTCTGCTTTCAGCAAATCGGCAAACTCTGTTTGAAGAGATTGCATCTTTTCATCAAAGTCAATTTTCTCATCACGGTTTATAAAGTCAATGTATTTGCTTGGCACAAGCGAAAAATCTTTTTTCTCAATTTCTTCAAACGATGCACTATAACAAAACTCGGCTGTGTTTTGATATGTTTTTTCAAAACCAACTTGCTGCCAATTGTGAAATGTATCTGTTACCTGTTTGATGTTCTCCTCTGAAAACTGAATGTATTTTTTTTCAAAAGGAATTCCGATTTCCCGTAAATCCATAAAGAGAATTTCTCTTTCCCGGTTGCGGTATTTTTTAATGTTACCGTTGTGTTCAATGGTTCTTGTTTTTTTGTTCTTGTTCAAAAACCAAAGTGTAACGCTGATGTTGGTAGTGTAAAACATATCCTGAGGCAGCACTACAATTGCTTCCACCAAATTATTTTCAATCAGCTTTCTCCGAATTTTATATTCATCACCACTGCCACTCAATGCACCATTTGCCAAAATAAAACCTGCCACTCCATTTTCAGAAAGTTTGCTCACCATATTTAAAATCCAGGCATAGTTTGCATTGCCTGTTGGTGGCACATCATAACCTGCCCATCGTGGGTCGGTGGTGAGTTCGTTGTCTGCTCTCCATTGCTTTTGATTGAAGGGAGGATTTGCCATTACAAAATCTGCTTTCAGGTCTTTATGCTGGTCACGGAAAAAAGTATTCTCTGCCACATCCCCCAGGTTGGCACTAATACCCCGAATGGCAAGATTCATTTTCGCCAGTTTGTAAGTCGTAGTAATAGCTTCTTGTCCGTAAATAGAAATATTCTTTTTATTACCGTGATGGCTATCAATAAACTTCATGCTCTGCACAAACATGCCACCCGAACCGCAACAAGGATCATAAATTTTTCCTTTGTAGGGTTCAATCATTTCGGCAATCAGATTTACAATGCTCTTAGGAGTATAAAATTCTCCTTTGCCTTTTCCTTCTGCAATAGCGAACTTGCTCAAAAAGTATTCATACACTCTGCCTACAATGTCCTGTTGTTTGTCTTTAAGGGTATTAATGTTGTTGATTGTGTCAAGTAATGCAGCCAATTTGCTAACATCAAGATTCATTCTTGAATAATAGTTGTCGGGCAATGCACCTTTCAAAGAAGGGTTGTTTTTCTCAACGGTAAAAAGAGCAGTGTCAATTTTTATTGCAATGTCGTCTTGCTTGGCATTTTCAATTAAATAACTCCACCGTGATATTTCGGGTAAGTAGAAAACATTTTTACTTGTATAAAACTCTACCATGTCCAAATACTTTTCCTTGCCTTCGGTGATCAATTCCTGTTTGCGTTCTTCAAACTTATCGCTAGCAAACTTCAAGAATATCAGGCCTAAAACCACATGCTTATATTCCGATGGCTCAACAGAACCACGGAGTTTATTTGCAGAATCCCAAAGGGTTTCTTCGATGCTTTTTTGTTTAGATGTTTTTGCCATAAAATTTATATCACTAAACCACCAACGTCTAATTTAAATCTATAAAGGGTTTTAACTCTTGAATATCAAATCCTACTTTATAATTAAAAACTCCTAAAATTATACCATTTGGGACTTAATTTTTAAAGGAATAAATATTATGGGGTGAAGGTCTATTATTCGTGTAAATACCTTTGACCACTAATTGATTTGGGTATAGAGTAAATTTATGGTCAAAATATGGAAAATCTTCTTGTAAAACTCAATAATAAGCAAGTAATAGTAATTAATAAAAGCGTTTTTGTTGATCTTTTAGAAATATCACATATTAAAGAATACAAGGATTATAGAAAGGCAATCGATCAAAATGAAATTACCTTTATTAATTTAAAAAAACTAGCAACCAAAGCCGGTGTTCCGTATCCTTTGTTTTTTGCACCTAAACACATTGTTGACACACAAATAGCAGATAAGTACAAAAATTTGTATGAAAAAATTCCTAGTAAAGAGGAAATAAGATTAAGTTCAAGAGGACGTATAGAAATCAAGGATATTGAACTTATTGTGAAAGACTTGGGGCGAAAACAAGAATTTTTGAAGAATAGAGTGTTGTTAAATGCAGATCCGAATAAGTTTATTGGAAGTGTAGGTGGTAAGATTAAGAAAAATATTCCTGTTGAAGAAATTGCTACTGAAATACGAGAGTATCTCGGAATAGACTTAACATATTTGAGAAGTATCCCTAAAGAGAAGGTGCTTAACTATATTACTACTTGTTCCGAGAGAAAGGGTATTCTTATTTCCTTTAGCTCTTATAATTACATGCCACAAAATATTAATCCAGAACTTGAGTTGAGTGGTATTTGCATTAGGGACAAAAAATTTCCATATATATTTATCAATACACGAGACGGGGATGAAAAGCCTAAGATCATTGAATCTACGGGTAGACAAATATTTACATTGCTCTCAATGCTTGCATTTATTGGTATGGGTAAATTCCTATTGAGTTCAAAAAGTGGGAGGTCAAAAAATGACCCTATAAAGTTAGCCTATGCAATCGCTGGTGAAATCATTATTCCCCAAAGCGATCTTAATACTTTTAAAATTACAACTCTTGACGAGTTGAAAGAGAAAGCGCACTTTTTTAGAATTACTCCAAGCATGCTTTTGTATAAATTAGAGGGGCAGAGAAAAATTGGCGCTGTTCTAGCTAATTCTTTCCGGCAGCAGTTACAGCAAGATTTAAAAAAAGCTGAACCAAAACAAAAACGCGCACCACATCCAACAACTGGTTATGGTAAATACAATGGCCAAAGATTTTCAAAAGAAATAATTAATGCATACAGAATTGGGTTGATTTCGCAGGTTGAGGTTAAAAATATATTGTTTAGGCAGGGAAAGATGGATGGAAAGATTTTTAATGAGTATAATCAAAAGTATAATTGATATATTATGAAGTACATACTTGATAAAAATGTTTTAACAAATGACGTAACTGAAAATATCGGAAAAAGAGATGACTTGTGTATCACCCAAGATGTTTTAGAAGAAGCTGGTTTTAGCGATCAAGAAATTATTAAGATAAAGAAGGCAGGAGTTCACGTATTAAACGTGTCAAAAAAATACCTCGAGAAATTGGTTGAGGTTATGGTTATCCATGGTAATAATTTAAAACTTATTAATCTTTATCCTGGAAAAGGAACTGCCGATGTTGTCATGATTGCATATGTACTTTCGGAGCGGGATAATCCTGAAACTCTATTTACTGAGGAATATACTATTGTAACTAATGACAAAGAATTAATCTCTGTTGCTAAGAAGTGCAGTATTGAATGTGTCACACAAATACCTCTATAGCCAGCTCATTTAATAGTCGAAGTTACTGTGATAAGATTGATAAGGGAGGGCGTAATGCGAGTTTTTGAGCTAAGTTGGGGTAGGTGGTTCAGGATTATCTTTTTCTTGTAACTCAATTTTAACCTCAGTTCCAACTTCGTCCAGTACACTCCGCAGAATGGGAAACATATCCCCGAAATAGGTATTAAATGTTTTGATATCAACGTATTTTTCTAGTTCCAACCATCTAATTTCATGTTCTGCAGCTTCTTTATTTTTTTCAATCCTATTCAACCATTTGTGCTTATCAATTAAGAGTTTTTTGTCTTTCAGGACATGGTTCTTACCAAGTGAATAAAATATTGCTTTCTTCTCCTCGGGTGTGGCATTTAAGAATTTTTCTTTTAAATTAGCTACCATCAAAAATTTCTTCTCTATTTGCACGGCAAGTGTTTCATTCTTATAATCACTTTGATTTAATTTCGATCTGATAAAAGCCATTTTATCTTCCCGCTCTTTTCTAGCCTCTTTGTATTCTTCTTCTGTAATTGAATCACTAAGACGCATTTGTAATAATCCTTTCAATTCTTTTTCTAGTTTTATGATTTCATTTTTCTTCTGAGTATAAATTGCCTTTTCATGATCAATAATACTTTGGTTATTCTCTTTTAATATTTTTATTGCTACCTCTTTAAACTTGCTAGAAATGGAAATTTTATTTAACTCATCGCAAATAAGAGATTCCAATCCATTAACAGGAAGAAATTTTCTTGCGCTACAATTTTCAGAACCTTTTTTCCTGTGGGTACAATAATAATACTGATATGTTTGAATAAGCCCAGTGCTTTTGATTAACTTTTGCTTTTCAGTAGCTGTTATTGCGCTTCCACATTCACCACAGGTCATTATTCCAGTATACGGAAAGTAATGCCCCTGATATCTTGGCCTGCCTTTACGTCCCAGCAACTTTTGAACCTGGTCATATTCTTCTATAGTTATCATTGCTACATGCTTTCCTTGGTGTATATGTCCATTGTAGCGAAATAGCCCTGCGTAAAAGGGATCAGTCAGTATCCGGTAAATAGTACTGCGGGCAATGGGAAAAACAATTGAAGAGGAGTGTGATTGTTTTTTTAAGCCTATTTCATTATTAATCTTGCCTAATATTTTTGCCGGTGTATATATGCCGGTTAGCATTAAATCCCAAATTCTCCTGATTATTTCAAAACGGTTAGTATCTTTTATTATATAGTTTGAGCCATGCTCTGCTCTTTTTGTATTCAAATATCCAATAGGGGCTTTAAGCGGGGCAATTCCCTCAGCTACTTTTTTATCTAGACCGCTTTTAACCATCTTGCCCAAATCCTTACTATATTGTGTTGCCAGACTGCTTTCTACCGAAATAATAATAGAGTTATCGGCTGAGGTATATTCACGATCCTTAGTTAAAATTGAATGTAGTTTTCCGTCTTCCAATAATTGTTGAATAATGCCGCTTTCCAAAGGATTTCTGGAAAGCCGGTTAATATGCCAACAAATGATACCATTTGCCTTTCCTGTTTTTATGCCTTTAACCATCTTTGTGAATTCTGGCCTGTTAAATGGAACCATCGCAGACCTGCATTCCTGAAATGTACCAACAACAGCTAAATCCTGATTGGTAATTAGTGTATGTACTTCGTCAGCTTGGCGCTCAATAGACTGCACTTGCCGATCTTCTCCTTCAGATGATTTTCGCAGATAGATATAATATTTTACTTGGCTATTGTTTTTCATAGTATTTCAAAAACACAAAGAGGGATGACGGAGAAAGCTTTGAATTGCTACAAACAAAGTTCCATCACCCCTCTTTAAGCACATATTAATCATTGTGGGAATACCTTCATATTACTTTGTTTGTAGCATTTATAGTATATAGTATTTCTTTATTTTCTTCAAGCCATTTTATGTTGGGCGACATCCGTGAAACAAGAGTAATTAAGGCATTGATTTGT